>JACDBM010000096.1 GCA_013694945.1 Chthoniobacterales bacterium | reverse complement strand
GCGGGCGGGCACGCAGTTATCAAGGCAATAGCAGTTAACCGGTGTATCAGTAAGGATGTCAGATCCACGCAACGTCGCGCACGACAAAAAGGTCAAACAGGAAAAAGAGCATGAGAAACCCGCCGCTGGCCCGGGTGCGAAGCGGAAGAAAGGGAGGGAGCCGGTCGCCGCGGCAGATCCGAACGCTGAGACCGGGAGCACGCCAGCGCCCGATCCGGCAGCGAAAACAGAAACGCGGCCCGATGAATTGGAGAAGTCGGTAGGCGTTCTCTCCAAGCTGAAAGAGATGGAGTTCCACTCCCGCGCCAATATCGAGACGCTTGCGGGATTGACTCTGACGATCGAAGACGAACTCAAACAAAAGGAATTTTCTGAACCGATCGGCGCGCTGTATTCGGCGCAGGACGCTTTCCAGACCAAGATCGCTGCCTTGGTGGAAAGTTACGAAACGAAGTGCGCCAGTTTGAAAGAAGCGGCGCCCTAACCAATCGCCAGAAGCCCTACGGAGGTTGTGATCGACGTCCATGCGCCTGCGGCGCGCAGAATTGGTTTACGAATTGCTGCTGGAGAGGGGCATGCCGATTCGCTTAGCCATCTCAGGTTCGCAAATACTCCGTCCGCAGTGCTGCAAAGCGCTGGGCCTTGCGGGGGCGACGAATCCGCAACAAAGCCATTGCCGCTGGACGCTGCGCGTTCAATAACATGCAAGTGATGGCTCTCGACCGAACCGGCTTTCGGAGGTTTGCTCTCTTTGTCGCACCCGCACTGCTGCTGTTGATAATCGGCGTTCCCGCGGCGGATGCGCGCCGACGGGAAGAACCAGTCTTTGCGAAGTCCGCCGCGGACGCGGCCTTGCGCAATCGCCTTGCTTCTCTCGCACCAACGGTCAGCCCGGAGGAGGCTCGGACTGTTGCGCAGACGGCCTACACAACTGGACGAGAACTCGCGCGTGAGTGGCGCGTGGTCTGGCCTCCAGGTCTGCAAAACTTCCTGGTGAATTCGGGGGCCAGAAAGGGCGGTCTCTGTTTTCAGTGGGCAACAGAGTTACTGGGCCGCCTCCATGCGCTGAAGCTGCAAACACTCGAACTCCACTGGGCGGAATCTTTCGCGGGGACTGTGAGCGAACATAACGTGATCGTGGTTACCGCTAGAGGTCAGCCGTTTTCACAGGGCATCCTGCTGGATAACTGGCGATACTCTGGCCGGTTGATCTGGGGGCCGGTCGCCGGGGACCCGCATTATGAGTGGGAGGAGAACGCCGGTGAGCTCTCCCGCAGGTTGCAAACGAGAGAGGTCGCAGCTCGTTGAGCACCTCCGGCAGCGGGAACGGGAATAGTGGCGATCTGCCTAACGAGTAACAGATGACGATGCACCCGCAATCTCCCGCCGCATGGTTACGGCTTCGTCAGTTTGCTCGGCAATCTTGAACCCAAAGCGCTCGTAAAGACGCACTGCTGGACTTGCTGGTCCTACCCGTAAGGAAACGACTTCCTGTTGCGGATTCGCTCGAACCCACTGCGTGAGCAAGGCAGCGCCGATACCGCGCTTGCGGTGACCCGGTTGAACAGCAAAAGCAAGTTCCGGGATCGCATTGCTGAAGGGCAGACGAAACCAAACCGCACCGAGCAGTTGATTATCTTGCGCGTCGTGAGCCACGAATCCAGCGTCACCTGGGCGTCCCCAGTCCTCTACATATCGTGCGAATTCAGGCTCGCGAACCATGTCCCGCGGAGGCGCAGCTTTCCCTTCCGGCCGCGGCAGGGCCTGGTAAAGCATTTCCCAAAGAACCGGTTCATCCGCCGGCGTAAGCGGACGGATCACATAATCCATTGAAGCAAAGCATCCGCCTGTTTTTCGAGAACGTCGAGTGCGTTGTTCTGCCGTGAAGCGCGAAAGCAAAAGGGCCGATGCGTCAAGCACGCGCGATTCATAGGGGTATGGAATTGGAAACTCTCAGAGACTTATACGTGCATGAGCTGAAAGACCTTTACAGCGCGGAACGACAAATCATCAAAGCACTGCCGAAGATGGCCAAGGCTGCCAGCAACCGGCAACTCTCGTCTGCGTTTAAGCAACACCTCGAGCAGACGAAAAAGCAGGCAAAACGACTGGAAGACCTTCTCGCGAGGCACGGCGAATCGACACGTGGCCCGACATGTCAGGGCATGGAGGGTGTCTTGAAGGAAGGCGACGAGATGATCAACGAAGATGCGGACGAAGAGGTTCGCGATGCCGGCCTCATTGCCGCCGCGCAGCGCGTGGAGCACTACGAAATTGCGGGCTACGGATGTGCCCGCACCTACGCCGAGCTTCTGGGCGACAAACGGGGCGCGAAGGTGCTCGACACCACGATCAAGGAAGAAGGTGCTGCGGATCAGAAGCTGACGAAGCTGGCGAGATCCGTCATCAACGTGAAAGCGCAAGCTGCGCCCTCTAGGTCGTCGCGGCAGAAGAACGAGAGGGAACGGTCCGGCACTGTGACTAAAGCCATCACAAACATGGTCGAGAAGGTGACGGGGTAGAGAACTCGACCTGCAAAGGTAACAGAGAGCATCGGCGGTAATCGCCGCGATTCGCTGGTGGCTTATGTGTAACGGACTCGCTGCTAGTGAATGGAGACGCTGGCTCCGGCTTTCACACGGGCGACAAGGCGCACGATATCCCAATTCGCGAGCCGCACGCAGCCGTGACTTGCGGAGCGGCCAATCGAGTCGGGGTCCCTGGTGCCATGCAGACCAATTCCTTTCTTATCCAAGGCGATCCAGATGACACCCACGGGACTGTTCGGTCCGGGCGGGAGCATTTGAAAGTCGCTGCTCCGTTCACCGTGCTTCAACATCTCTTCGTCATAACGAAACTTCGGCAGCTTCGCGACGCCGCGGACTTTATATTCACCAATCGGGGATTTCGTCTGCGCGGAACCGATCGTGACTGGGTACGCCGCAATGAGCTTAGTGTCCTCGAGCACCGTGAGGAAGTTTGTCTTGGTATCGACGTCGACAACCGTCGCTACGTTCTCGGTTCCGCTCGCCTGACCGGGATCCGGTTTCGGCGTAGGAGCTTCGGCTTCATCCGGAATCTCATTGGCGACAGGCAACGTGATTTCGCTCCCAGGCCGAAGATCCTTCACGGTGGCGACCTCGAAAGGCTCGACATTCGGCACGGCCAACTGATCTCCTGGCTTGATTATCTTTGTCTTGCCCGGATTAAGTTGCTCTAGAAAAGCGCGGTCGCAGTGAAACTTCTCCGCCAGTGCTTCGCCAGCGTCACGATACGGCAACGCTTTCAGCTTCGCCTGCGCTCGCACTTTGTCAGGAATCGCACCCACGTTTTGCACATCGAGATCAGTGACCGTGTAGGTAATGAGTGCCGGTCCAACGCTGGCGAGATCGATTCCGGTAACGTCGGGCGGGGTTGCGCTATTCTCGCCGGTCGCTGGTGAAAGCTGGGCCGGTTCACCTCGTGACTGCCGGTAAAGCGCAAGGGCCTTGCGCGTAAAATCACCGTAGTGCCCGTCCAACTTGCCGGGACTGAAGTTTGCACGATCAAGAAACACCTGAAGGCGTGTGGCCGCCTCTAACTCCTCCTGCGTTCGACTCTCGGCGGGTTCAGGCTTCTTTGCGGCAGCCAAGGAAGAGGCGCCGATCCCGGAGGCGAGAGCAATCAGCAGAAGACGAAGAGAAACGGGCACGCAGTTCATCGTGATAGCTACCGTGAATGGTTGTGTTAACCGACCGACAACGGTTAAGAGCAATCCAGATGCCTAATGGACGGTGGTAAGCGGCCAAAGACGCGCTTCGAGACCGCAATGACGAGTTGGAAACCCGGCGGGGAAGAAATCGTTTTGCATCTCACAAGTGGCGACCTCGTAACAGTGAAGAAGCTGGTGCTTGCAGTTGGTCCCTGGTTCCGCGAGACACTCGGCTCGGTGGGTGTTTCCCTGCGGATACAGCGCAACGTGCAAGCCTGGTTCGCGCCCAACACGCAAGCCTACGCCGCGCCTGGTTTTCCCGCTTTCCTCCTCGAACGTTCTACGCTGCCGGCGCCACTCTATGGCTTTCCCGATTTTGGCGAAGGAGTGAAGGCGGCATTCCACGGCTCGGGCGAGCTGACCGACCCTGAACATCTTGACCGCGAAGTCGATCGGAAAAGTGACATCGATCCGCTGTTCCGCGCGATGGAGGATTGGATGCCGGGCGCCGCGGGGACTCTGCTTCAGGCAAAGCCCTGCATGTACTCGCTAACCCCAGACGAACACTTTGTGGTCGATTACCATCCCGAGTACGGGAACGTTGTTCTTTGTGGCGGATTCTCCGGACACGGATTCAAGTTTGCGCCGGTGATCGGCGAGATCGCAGCCGACTTGCTGTTGGACGGAGGCACGCGCCATCAGATCGACTTCTTCGCGCTGGCGCGGTTCCGGAAGAACGCCTCCTAACGAATGCAACGCTCGACGAACGCGCACCGGCTCCTTTTACTCAGCAGTTCCACCACATACGGCAGCGGCTATTTGGACTACGCGGAAACGGAGATACGCGATTTCCTTGGCAGTGTTTCAAGTGTCTTGTTCGTGCCCTTTGCGTTGCAGGATCGTGATGGTTATGCGGGGCAGGTGCGGGAGCGGTTCGCGCGGATGGGATACGTGGTGGACTCGCTTCATGATGCGGCGGATGCGACGCAGTCGGTGAGGGGAGCGGAGGCAATGTTTATTGGAGGCGGCAATACATTTCGCCTCCTTAAATCGCTTCAGGAAATGCGCTTGCTGCCGGTGATCAGGGAACGGGTGGAGAACGGCATGCGCTACCTCGGATCGAGCGCGGGCTCGGT
>JACDBM010000084.1 GCA_013694945.1 Chthoniobacterales bacterium | reverse complement strand
GCCCACGTCCTCCTGCCGAGTGAGCCGCTGCGCTGGCAACGCGTCGCCGGCGCGCTGCTTTCCGGGCTCGGCGTGGCTTTGATCTGCGGCCGGCTTTTGGATCACGGTGGCATGCTCGCGTTCTGGGGAGGGCTCGGAGTTGTGATCGGCGGTGCTGGCGCGGCACTCTCAAATGTCCTGCTCAAACGGCGCTCGCTCGAGCTTGCTCCTGCCATGATCGCCGGTTGGCAGATGATCTTCGGAACGATTCCGATGCTCTTGTTAGGCCTGGTTGTTGAGGGTAACCCACTCCGCTTTCACTGGACGGGAATGGCGCTTTTTTGCCTGCTTTACCTCGCCGTGATCGGGTCTGCCTTGACCTTCCTCCTGCTTTACTGGCTGCTGCCACGCATGCCGGTCAATAACCTGCAGACCATCTCACTCATTACGCCGCCCGGAGCGGTAGCGATTGGCTGGCTGGTCGGCGGCGAGAAGTTTTCGGTTTGGTCGCTACTCGGAGGGGTGCTCGTGCTCGGGGGAGTTTGGATGATTTTCCGCAAAGTGGAGCAGGTGCCCGAGCATGTTGAGTGCGAAGCCGCGATGCGACGTGCGTAGCGGAACTCTGGGGAGCACACGCTACCATCGTATCGAGGCGTCTTTACTCCGCGCGCAGGGCGACCATTGGATCTACCCGGCTTGCGCGCCGCGCCGGAATCCAGCACGCAAGCAGCGCGACGCACAACAGCACCGTCGCAACGATTGTGAAAGTGACCGGATCAGAAGCGCTCACGCCGTAGAGCAGGCTCTTGAGGAATTGCGCGCCGCCAAACGCAATGACCAGGCCAACCACTGCTCCGATCCCAGCGAGCAACATTCCCTGGCGAAGAATCAGCCGTTGCACATCGGAGAGTTGCGCACCCAGTGCCATACGCAATCCAATCTCGCGCGTGCGACCGGCGACGACATGCGACATTACTCCGTAGATGCCGACAGCGGCGAGGACGAGCGCCAGCACGCCGAACGCTCCGAGTGCCGTGGCCGCCATGCGCGCCGGGAAGAGCGAGGTTCCCATGTGCTCCGTGAGTGTCTTCACACTAAAAATCGCGAGCGACGGGTCGAGCTTGTGCACTGCCGCACGTAACGCGGCCAGGGTGGCGCGTGGGTCATCACGTGTCCGCGCGACAAGCGTCGTCGTCGTGTTGCTGGCCCGGAGAAACGGGCGGTAGACGGCGGGTTTGGGCGCTTCCCCAAGGCTGTTGTATTTACCGTCTGGCACTACGCCGATGATTTCCCAGAATGGATTTTCCGGGCCCGACCAGTTAAAGCGTTTACCGATCACTTCCTGCCCGGGGAAAAAGCGGCGCGCGAATGTCTCATTCACAACCGCCACGCGAGATTCTTTCTGGTCTTCCAGGAAGGTAAAATCGCGGCCGCGGAGCGGAATACCCATCGTCTCGAAATAGGCGGGGCTGACCTCGAACGGGATCGCCTGCGGCAGATTACTCGAGCTGGCAGGCTCCTGACCTTCGAGGTAAATGGTGGTCGAATTGTAATTGATGGAGAGCGGGAGATTTTCGGTGAGCGCGGCCTGCTCCACCTGCGGCAGGGCGCGTGCGCGCTCCAGCACCTGTTGTTGAAAGGCGCGGCTTCTGGTTTCGTCGTAACCCTGCAGGTTCGGATCGTACGAAAGCGCAACCGCGTTTCGCGGATTGAAGCCGGGCCGCATGCGTTGCGCGGCTTGCAGGCTGCGCACGATCAAGCCCGCGCTTACCAGCAATACAAGCGAAAGCGAAACCTGCGCGATGACCAAGGCATTGCGCAGACGCGAGCGCCGGAATCCCGCCATGGAGCTTTCATCCTTCAGCGCCGGGACGAGCTGCGGTTTCGAGGATTGGAGGGCCGGGATGAGGCTGAAGAGGACACCGGTGACGAGCGAGAGGATCAGGGTAAACGTGAGCATGCGCCAATCAGTGCGCAGATCGAAAAGCAACGCGACCTCCGTCGGCAATTGAATTGCGCGCGCCGCGCGGTTGATGAACGCCGCGAGCAGAACACCGGCTGCGCCACCCGCGGTCGAAATCAAGACGCTCTCAGTGAGTAACTGCCTAACGAGCCGTCCTCGACTGGCCCCAACCGCCAGACGCACCGCGATTTCCTTTCGGCGCTCGGTTGAGCGAGCCAGGAGCAGATTGGCCAGGTTCACGCACGCGAGCAGGAGCACAAGCGCGCCGACCGTCGCTAGCACGCCGGCAAAGCTGAAGACGGAATCGCGAATCTCAGGGAGAAACAATCCCGGCTTCAGCAGGCGCACGCCGCGGCCCGCAATCTCGGGATAGTCTTTGCCCATCTGCACGGTCAAGGCTTGCAGCATCGATTCCGCCTCCTTCTCCGTGATGCCCGGCTTCAGCCGCCCAACAACAAACAGGTTGTCGCTGCCGCGACTCTCGAGCCAGTTACTCCCCGGCTCGATCTCCTTAGCCATCATG
>JACDBM010000082.1 GCA_013694945.1 Chthoniobacterales bacterium | reverse complement strand
CGGATCGTCGAGGGAGATGCTGCCCATTTGGTGGTAGCTGGCCACGCAATCAGTCCCGTGGGTTCCGTGGCGGCGCTCGTTCCCCCTGGCGATGTTCATCAGGTTGAGAACGGTGGGCAAGAACTCGCGGTTTCTCTCCACATCTACGGAGCGAACATCGCCGTGCTCGGGTCCAGTATCCGGCGTCGCTACGATCTCGAAGTCCGTCGCTCTGCCGGCAGTTCGGTCGCCTGCGTCCCTTCGTGACCTTCCTTCGGTTGTAGCTGGCTCAGGATACCAATCGGGAACGGTCGCGGGTCTGGACAAGGCAAGACTCCTTCTTGCTTCCGAGGCATGAACTGGCGAAGGGTTGCGCAGCAGTCTGCAGCTCACCGGCTTGTTCTCCTGTATTTGACTCTACCCGACACGCTGAACCTGCCTTTCCATGAACCCCAAAATTCGAAAAACAATTATGAGGTCCGGCCGGAAGGTCCTCCGGCAGGTGCAGAAACAGATCGGCCGAGCCTCGCTCGTGGCCGATCAGCCCTTCGTTGCTGGCGCGCAGTTCCCGTGGGCAAAACAGCTCGAAGACAACTGGCAGAACATCCGCGAAGAACTCGAGGTGGTCCTCGCCCACCGCGAAGATCTGCCAAACTTCCAGGATATCTCGCCCGACCAGAAGCACCTCGCCCAGGATGACAAATGGAAAACATTTTTCTTCTTCGCTTACGGCCTGAAAGTCCCGGCGAACTGCGCGCGCTGTCCACGCACGGCCAAGCTCTTGGAAGCAGTGCCGGGCGCGAAGACGGCGTTTTTCTCCATTCTCTCGCCCCGTATGCACATCCCCGCGCACCGCGGTCCCTACAAAGGTCTAATCCGCTACCATCTCGGCCTCATTGTTCCAGAACCGGCGACGCAATGCCGCATTCGCGTCGCCGAGACGATCGCGTACTGGGAGGAAGGCAAGAGCATGTTCTTCGACGACACCTATGAGCATGAGGTCTGGAACGACACGGACGGAGTGCGGGTTGTTCTTTTCATGGATGTGCTCCGGCCGCTGCGTTTCCCGATGTCGGCGCTTAATCGTTTCGTCATTAAGGCGATCGCCGCCTCTCCTTTCGTGACCGACGCAAAGAAAAACCACGAAGCGTGGGAGGAGCGAATGACTGAGTTATGGCGTTGATTTGCGGCAGGCCCGCTCCCATCATGCCAATCGTGCACATGCGAGGAGAATCGCGTCCGGAGCCGAACGACGGTTTCGATGCCAACCTGAGCCTCGGCGATTTCCTCGTCGGGCGAAGCAGCGACCTCCTGATGCCGCCCGCCGGTTTCACAGAATGGCGGCAGGCCGGTGCCTGGGAAGCGGAACTGTATGAGCCGAACATGCTCGGCAGCGCGGACGCCCGAACCGAGATCGAGTACAACGGGAAGCGGCAGCCAGTCATCAATCTTTGCTCCTATAATTATCTCGGGCTCGCGAATCATCCCGAGGTTGTGGCCTCTGCCATCGCGGCGCTCTCGAAATACGGCGTGGGCGCCTGCGGCTCACCGACCCTTTCCGGCATGACCGATCTCCACCGGAAGCTGGAGCAAGCGATTGCGACATTCCTCGGGCGCGATGACGCGATCCTCTTTAACAGCGGATTCGGAGGAGCGCTTGGGACGATCTCCGGATTGCTCCGCAAAGCGGATGTCGCCGTGATGGACGATCGCTCGCACTTGAGTTTGCGCGATGGCGCGGTGCTCTCCCGTTGCCGGATCGACCGCTTTGAGCATAACGACCCGGGCTCGCTCGACGAGGCACTGTCCCACCGCAAGGGCAAACGCCAGCTCGTGATTGTCGAAGGCATCTATTCCATGGATGGCGATTTCGCCAGCCTCGACCAACTGCTCGGCGTGGCGGAAGAGCACGGCGCGACCGTCATGATCGATGAGGCGCATTCGATGCTCGCGTGCGGTCGCAATGGCCGTGGCGCAGCGGAGCATTTCCATGCCGAAGAGCGCATCCCGCTGATTTACGGCACCTTTTCGAAGGCGTTCGGAGCGCTCGGTGGTTTCATCGCCGGCCCGCAGGACACGATGGACTACCTCCGGCTTTATGCCCACTCGTATGTCTACTCGTGTGCCCTTCCTCCCGCCGTGATCGCCGCAATTTTGAAGGGGCTCGAGATCGCGACCCGCGAAACGGGACGGCGCGACCGGCTTTGGGAGAACGCGAGTTACTTCCGCACCAAGGTCAACGCGCTCGGCATCGACACCGGAGCTTCCACCACCTACATCATGCCGTTGATTGTGGGCGATCGAGGCCGCATGTATCGGCTCGGACACGAATTGCGGCGCCGTGGCCTCTGGGTGGCGCCGGTCGATTATCCCGCAGTTCCCGAGGACCGCATTTGCTTCCGTGCCTGCGTGACGGCAAATCATACCCGCGACGATCTCGACGAAGCGGTCCAGATTCTCGAGGA
>JACDBM010000081.1 GCA_013694945.1 Chthoniobacterales bacterium | reverse complement strand
CGGATGGCCTTCTACCATGATGGCTCGCGTTCTCCGGCTAATCTTTACGTCTACGACTTTGAAACGAGGAAGGCGACCAAACTGACGGACAGCCTCAATCCTGAGATCGATCCCGCGGACTTGGTGGAAGCGGAGGTGGTGCGCTACAAGTCCTTCGATGGGCTGGAGATTCCCGCGATTCTCTACCGACCGTTGGGTGCGAGCGCGCAGAAGAAAGTCCCGGCGATCGTCAAGGTGCACGGCGGCCCCGGCGGACAGGCGCGGATGCCTTACAATGCCTCGACGCAGTTCTTCGTGAACCACGGCTATGCCGTGCTCGACGTGAACAACCGCGGCTCGAGCGGATACGGAAAAACCTTTTTTACCGCCGATGACAGGAAGCACGGACGCGAACCGCTCTGGGATTGCGTCGAAGCGAAGAAGTATCTGCAGTCGTTAGACTACGTAGAAGATTCGAAGATCGGAATTATGGGTGGCTCCTACGGCGGCTACATGGTCCTGGCGGCGCTGGCATTTCAGCCGGAGGAATTCACAGCCGGCGTCGACATCTTCGGCGTCGCGAACTGGGTCCGGACGCTTCAAAGCATTCCGCCGTATTGGGAGGCGCAACGGAAGGCGCTCTACTCGGAGATCGGCGATCCCGAGAAGGATCTGGGGTTGCTCCGGGAAACGTCGCCGCTCTTCCACGCGGAGAAAATCACGAAACCACTAATCGTGTTGCAGGGCGCCAATGACCCGCGCGTGATCAAGCCTGAGTCGGACGAGATCGTTGAAGCGATCAAGAAGAACGACGGGATTGTGGAGTACGTCGTTTTCGATAATGAAGGCCACGGCTTCACGAAGAAGAACAACGAGATTCGCGCCTACAAGGCCATTCTCGATTTCCTCGACAAGTATTTGCGGAACGGGGAAGCGACCGCCGGCAGCCAGTGAGTCAGGGCCTGGAGGCAGCGTTTGCGTAACGACCTTTTGGCGAACGCAATGTTTTCTAATTGCGTTGCCGCCGCACTGTCGCTACTTCCGGCGAAACTTCTCCAGGTACTTGTCCCGCAGGCGGGTCTGGCGATTCGTCAGGCTAATTTTCCGCCCATCGATGAAGGCTGCTTCGACTCGGGTCGGAAAATCAAGCGGATCGCCGTCCGTCACGATGAGCGTCGCGGCCTTGCCGGGTTCCAGGGAGCCGAGCTGATCCGCGATCCCGAGGATCTGCGCGGGATAAAGCGTAACCGCCTTGAGCGCCTCGTCTCTCGGCAGACCGAAGGCCGCCGCCATCGCAGCCTCGTAAGGCAAGTTGCGTTCGTTGGATGCTTCGGATCGTTGTCCATTCGTGGCCAGGCAAAAGCGAACGCCGGCTTCGCGGAGAAGCGCCGCCGTCCGGAAGGCGCTGTCGTAGGCTTCATCGCGCCGCAGCGGCATTGCCGTGGCCAGTGCGATGATCACCGGCGTACCCGTTTCTTTTAGTTGAGAAGCGAGACGCCACGCGTCGTGTCCGCCCACGAGCACAATCTTCAACTCCGCTTCTCTCGCCCACGCGAGCGCGGCTTCGATCTGGGCGAGCGTTTCCGCATGCACGAAGACCGGCAGGGTTCCGTCAAAGACCGGTATCATCGCTTCCCAGCGCAGGTCTGATTTGAAATCCGCGCTGCGGGCCTTGCGCGCGCGCCAATACGAGCGAGCGATCGCGAACGCATCGCGGATCGCCTTCTGCGCCTCATCGATGTCCTTCTGCTGATCTTCCACAGACTTCGGCGCGCGGGGATCGCGGTTGATCCTGAGATCGGGCCAGCGAAGATGCATGGCGGCCGCCGAGCGCACCGTCATCTCTTCCGGAGTCCAGCCGTCCATCCGCAGCACGGCCGATTGACCCGAGAGGAGACCGCCTTCCGGAACGGCGAGCGCGGTCAGGATTCCGTTCGCGCGCGCGACCGGAAACAGCTCGCTGTCCGGGTGGATGCTGGAGGCGCTACGGGCGTTCGGATTGATGGATCCTGGCTCCTGGACGTCCAGCGTTGCGCGCACCGCGCTAATCTCTGTCAGGCCGAGAATGGAGTTTGCGCTGATAAGGCCGGGATAGATGTGTTTGCCCGTTGCGTCGATCACCTCGGCATGCTCCGGAATGGCCGCATTTGCGCCGATCGCGGTAATCCTGCCCTGGTCGAAAACAATCGTGCCTGCCGCGATCTCGGGGCCACTCACCGGGTGGATCGTCGCACCGGTCAGCGCGATCGGCCGCGTCTGCGGCAGGGCCGGAATTTCATCGGAAGCAGATGCTGCGGGCAAAGCCATCGCCGCTGCGGAGAGAACGGCAAGCGCGCGGGCCGCGCCTAACGAGAGGATTCGGAGATTGCCGGCCACTACTGCTCCTCCGTACAGGTGTATCTGCCGCTTCCGTCGTGGTAGAGCGGTGCGAATGCGCTCGAGCGCGCCGACTCCGCACCTGGCGGCGGCTTCGTCTCTTTATCGGAGGCCGCCTTCTTGTCGTCGCTCTCCTTTTCCCCAAAATCCTTCAGCCGCTCGCCGAGGGCTTTCTGGATGAGCGCCTCGCGTTGCGCGGCGAAGCTCTTCTGAGCCTCGGCGTCCTCCGCGCGATCGAAATATTTCCGCCCCTCGATCCAGGTCTGATTCACCGCGGCGTAGTTTGAAAGCGGATTTGCTTTCCAGAGAACAAAATCCCCATCTTTGCCCGCTTCGAGCGAACCGGTCTTCGCGTCGATCCGCAGTTGCCGGGCGGGATTGATGGTCACGAGCTGGAGGGCTTCCTCCGCCGAAAGCCCGCCGTATTTCATCGACTTCGCGGCTTCCGTGTTGAGCCGTCGGGCGAGATCGGCGCTGTCTGAGTTTACCGAAGTCAGAACGCCCTGCGCGCGCATAATGGCTGCGTTCTCCGGGATGGCATCGAACGCTTCGAACTTGTAGCCCCACCAATCCGCAAAGCTCGAACCACCGGCGCCGCTCTTTGCGATCTCATCCGCGACTTTGTAGCCCTCCAGGATGTGCTGGAGCGTTCCGATCCCGATCTTAAATTCACTCGTTAGTCTGAGCAGCATCAGCACTTCGTCCTGCCGATAAGAATGGGCATGGATGAGCCGTTTGCCGTTCACGATCTCGAGCAGGGCCTCCAGTTGCAGGTCGCGCCGCGCAGGCAGGCCTTCTTTCTTTTTCGAGGCGGCGTCGTATTCCAGGGCCGCGCGAAAGCGATCGCGAATAAGCTGTTCCACTCCCATCCGAGACTGCGGATAACGAGTGGTGAACTTGTCGCCCCAGTTCGACTGCTTCACGTTTTCACCGAGCGCGAACTTCACTCCGGGCGGCGCCTCGGCGAATTTCAGCTCTTCCGGCAGCGCGCCCCAGCGGAACTTGATCACCTGGTTTTGCCCACCGATCGGATTCGCGGAGCCGTGCAATAAATTCGCGGTGGTGACGCCTCCAGCAAGCTGCCGGTAGAGGTCGATGTCGGTCGGATCGATCACGTCGCCGATGCGGACTTCTGCGGTGATGGCGTGGCTGCCTTCGTTCACTCCTTTGCTGATCGCGTTATGCGAGTGGCAATCGATAATGCCCGGCGTGACGTGCATTCCTCTGCCGTCTATCGTTGCCGCCCCGGCGGGAGCTTTCAGACCGGGGCCGACCGCGGTGATCTTGCCGCCGCTCACGAGTAGATCAGCATTCGGCAATGTGCCTTGCGGGCCGGAAGTCCACACGGTCGCGCCCTGGATGAGCACGGCCGCCGGTTGCTCGGGTGGCGCAGCACGGCCAAACGAGCCCGCCGGGTAGGTCTCAGGAAAATCAAGCGCGGTATCGAGTGGCGAAGGCTTTTCGTCCGGTGGCTTCGGCGGCGGCGTGTAGGCGGACGTGCGCTTCGCACTCCAGATCAGCTGGCCGCCCGACGGTCCCTCGCCGCGGCCACTAATCGTCTCGCCACTGCTTCGGCCAGAGAAGCGAATCGCGCCTTCGCCCTTGTCGAACAGCTTCGCCGGGGCGACCAGGAGAACGGCGTCGTCGGTAACGGACAGGACAGCTTTTTCCTCCGCGAGCTTCGCTTCCAGTTTGTCCAGTTCGCCCGCGACTGTCAGCGGCAACGTCTTACCTTCCGCAGTGATCTCCCACGTTCCGCGCGGATCGCGGTCGCCAGCGAGATCGGTATCATACCAGCGGCCATCGACCCAGGTCGTGAGGACCTTCGCATCTTCCGAACCAAAGAGATCGCCACTCGCGATTACGAGATTCGCGATCTGTCCCGGCGCGATTTTGCCGAGGCGATCGGAAACTCCAAACATCTCCGCCGGGGTGCTGGTTAAGGCAGCCAGCGCCGCGTCTTTGCTCAGCCCTCGGCGGACTGCCAGGCGCAAACGTGACCAGAATTCCTTCTCCGGCTTCTCAAGCTCCTCCGCCGTGAATGCAATCGGAATTCCGGCCGCGACCAGGAGAGCTGGATTGCTCGGCGCGCGGTCCCAGTGCTGCAATTCATCCAGCGAATACTCGACGGCTTGCTGCGGCTTCTCGATCTCCGGGGCCTTCGGGAAGTCGAGCGCAAGGATCGTGGGCGTTTTGTTCAGCGATTTGCGCACCCGATAATCGTAACCGCTCCCGAGCAGCAACGGTTTTACCTTGAATTCGTCCGCCAAGCGCAGGGCACGGAGCGAATCGAGTTCATCCTCGCTCTCAAACACGATTGGCTGCTTGCGCTGCCCCTGCTCTGCGAGGGCCGCCAGACTTGCGTTTGCTTCTAGCCGCTCGGTCGTCACAGGACTTTTCCGGTAAGTTTCCTGCGCGGCCGCGTACCAACCAGCGTCGAGCAATGTTTGCCTGACGAGGGCAATGCAACCCATGAGCGAGGCCGGATAGGTATTGTCGGAACCGCGGTCGAAATCAAAGGCGACGTGCTGCGCAACCGACGGTGCCACAATCAGCGTGTTTGCGTCCGCTTCCTGTAAATTGATCAGAGCGCTCGAGCCGCGGAAGATACCGCGGCCTGGCACGACCAGCGCGCTCGTGAAGCCGAGATCGCGCAATTTGCGGGCAGCCTTCTTGTCGAGCTTCAAGTAATCGGCCGCGCGGCGTTCCGGCGTGACGCGCGGATTCCAAGCGTGTGTGCCCTTGACCGCTTCGCGCGGGACTTCCTTCGGTTTGGCGTCGGGATTGTCGCGATCCACATCCCGCCGCAACGGCTCGGGCTGGAGCGTCTCCGGCAGGCCGATGCGGCTATAGGCATTGATGAAGCCCGGGTAGATCGTCTTCCCGGCCAAATCCCAGACGCGCGTCTCGGGCGGCAATTTCACCGCAGGACCCACGTCCGCGATGAGTCCGTTCCGGACCAGGACGGTGCTCTTCTCGATGATCTTGCCGGGAGCGGTGACTACCCGTGCATTGATCAACGCGTGGAGCCGCGGATCGTTTTCCCGCAGGCCTTGCTTTGGCTCGGTCGAGACTTGAGCTGAGCCCGACGCGCAGAGAAGCGACAGCGCGAAAACCGCCAGACATGCAGTGCGAAAGGTGCGCCGGGAGGACTGCATGGGTGCGGGGCAGGCTAACTTCACAAGCGCCCGACACAAGCACCTGTTTCTTCCAGCCACGCTGATGGAGGTGGCATCAGGGCCCGACCCTAACGACCGAGAGGGGTGGTCACGTTCGTTCCCGCGGGCGGATTGAACACGAACATTCCCGGATCGATCGGGGCGCGGGATTCGTTCGAATAGTTCGTCACGATCCGATCGCCGTTCGGTTGGAGCATCTCGGTGCGCTCGACCTGCAACGCGTCGTTCATGTGGATGGTGAATCGTTGCAGCAGTCGCTTCAGCGATGGCGTGCGAGGCGCGAGTTGCAGCACATATTTGTCGCCCT
>JACDBM010000080.1 GCA_013694945.1 Chthoniobacterales bacterium | reverse complement strand
TAAACGGCTGAACTACATCGAAATCGTGCGCTACATTCAGGACGTGATCTTCAGCTCGCAGATCACGTCGCCGGAGGTGGAATATTTTCAGACGAAATCCCTGCGGGTTTCGAGCGAAGGAGCTGTTCCCGTGGAGGTGGACGGAGAGCTTATCGGCAATTGCCCGGTGCAGTTCGAAATCTGCGCATCGAGACTGCGCGTGTTTGCGCCGGCAACAGCTGCATCGTAGCCGCAGGCAATGCGCGCATTGTGCGCATTACCACGCGTTCCGCGTCGGCTCCTCGTGGAAGTGGAAGTTTAGGGCCGCGTCCGGGACGGACCCCTGTCTGCGCGCAGGATGCGCGCCTTACCCCGAATCCATTCGATGGCTACGCACTCCGAAGCGAGGAAACTCGGTGCGTAGCAATTAGAATAAACGCGTTTTGGATAGGAATTCACGATGACATCAAAGGGCGATTGCGATAAGGTTCGTGACATGCGCCTGTCCGGCCGAAAGACGTCGTTCGCACGACCTTGGACGCAGCGACAGCGCATGGTTCTTCTCACACTCCTGGGCGTAAATGTGGCGGCGTTCGCGGCGCAGTTGCTCCTCGAATATTTCCAGCCGGGATTCGTACACGATTACCTCGGCCTCAGCGAGACAGGCGTGCAGAACGCATATGCCTGGCAATTCATCACGGCGGCGTTCATGCATGGCGGGCCGTGGCATCTCGTCTGGAACGTGTTCGCGCTTTATCTGCTCGGGCGCGATGTGGAATCCATCCTCGGGCCGCGGCATTTCCTTCTTCTCTATCTCGCCGGGGCGTTTGCTGGCGAGCTGGCGCACTTGTTCCTGATGCCGGCGACCTCGGTGTTGCTGGGTGCTTCCGGAGGAGTGGCCGCGATCGTGATCGCCTATGCGATTATTCTGCCGGAAGTGGAAGTAACGACGACGCTGTTCTTCTTCGTGCCTGTCCGGTTGAAGGCGAAATACGTTGCCTATGGTGCAGTTGCCTTGGGCTTCTGCCTGCTGCTGATCGAACGGAGCGGTACGGTAACGCACAGTGCGTATCTCGGAGGCTGCGTCGCGGGGTGGTTCTATGCGCACCTTCTCGGGTTCGGCCGTCCGTCGGCTGTGCAACGTGCCTTGCACCAGCGGAAGATCAGGGCGGAACGCTATCGCCACATGAACGCAGACCAGTTCATCGCCGGAGAAGTCGATCCGCTTCTCGAAAAGATTTCGCGCGAGGGCCTGCAGAGTCTGACCCGGCGCGAGCGCCGCACGTTGTCTTTGGCCCGGGAAAAACTCGCCGAAGAAGCGAAGTGATAAGGTGAGGAGTGCGCAAGCGCGCCTTGCAGCTTCAAGCTGATCTTGTCTGGGAAAACGCGCCGCGACGACGCTCATTTGCGCCGTATCTTGATCCTGAGGTTTGGAGGCACCGCGCCGCGGAGCGTCTGCATGTGCGACTTGCAAGACCAAAGAGATTGTTTCCTCCCTCGTTGAACGGCACTAGCTGTTCTGGATGAGCCCGGCGTCCGATTGGTTTCAAGCCAAGGCTGCTCAAACACCGAATCCTGGACAGGCCGAACGAACGCTGCGTCGTCTCGCGGAGCAATGGCCAGCAGGAACAGCGGACCTGCGCACGCTCCTGGACGAGTTTCCGCTTGGCGAGCATTCGCTCCTCCATCTGATCTCCGTCTCCAGCATCTGCGCTGGACGCTTGGTGCGAGATCCGGAGATCCTTCTCTGGTTGCGACATCCCGACGTGTGTGCGGACCGGCGCGGTCCGCGCCGGATGCTGGCGGATTTGCGCGCCTTTGCGGAAGGTCTGAATGGCACGGCAAACTTTCGCGCCCTGCGAAAATGGAAAGGCCGCGAGGTGTTGCGGATCGCGTTGCGCGAAGTGGCGGAAGTGGCCCAGCTCGAGGAAACGACCGCGGAGCTGTCGCAATTGGCGGAGATTTGCGTGGCGAGAGTGCTGGAGCATTGGGATGCCGAATTGCGCGCCCGGCTTGGCCCGCCGAAGACGGAGCTGGCCATCCTCGGCTTGGGCAAATTGGGAGGTCGCGAGCTGAATCATAGCTCCGACATCGACGTCATTTTCATTTATGGCGAAGAGGGCGAAGTCTCGTCCAGCCTGAGCAATCATCAGTGGTTTAACCGGCTCGCGGCGAAAGTCTCCGAGACGTTTTCCTCCACGCATGCGGACGGCTCGCTTTTCCGCATGGACCTGCGGCTGCGCCCCGAAGGTTCCGCGGGGCCGATGGCGCGATCGCTCGAAAGCCTGGAAAACTACTATGCCGGCTTCGGCGAAACCTGGGAGCGCCTCGCCTTGATCAAAGCGCGTTTTATCGCCGGCAGTGAGGAGCT
Source organism: Chthoniobacterales bacterium (assembly GCA_013694945.1). GTDB lineage: Bacteria > Verrucomicrobiota > Verrucomicrobiia > Chthoniobacterales > UBA10450 > JACCTI01. The sequence continues at coordinate 1,622 of JACDBM010000080.1, read as the reverse complement.
GGCTTACGATTTTCTGCGCCAGCATCAGCCTTTCATTTACCCGCGCAGTCCGACGCCGGAATTGCTGGACGAAATTGCCGCGATCAAGCTGCGCATTGAGCGCGATGTAGTCGGCCACGAGAACCTCGATCGCAATGTAAAGCTCGGCACCGGAGGAATTCGCGAGATCGAGTTCGTCGTGCAGGCGCTGCAACTTCTGCACGGCGCGCGTAATGCATTTCTTCAGGAGACGAGCACGCTCAAGGCGCTGCCGGTGCTGGCTGAACTTCAGTTGTTACCGCCAGCGGAAGCTCATGATCTGGAACGCGCTTACCGTTTCCTCCGCCGGGTCGAACACCGGTTGCAAATCGAGGCTGAACAACAAACACACACCATCCCTGAAGAACCGCAAGCGCTCGCCCATCTGGCCGGCAGCCTGGGCTTCGCGAATGGGGAAGATTTCGGGCAAACCTTGCGTCAGCACACCGAACGTGTGCGTTCCATTTTTGCGCGCGTGGTGGCCGAACGACCTTCCGATAAAGACACGAACGGCGCGGGGCTGGAAGTGTTCGCCCACGAGCAAAATGCGGAAAAGGCTTTGAGCGAACTGGGCCACGGCCGCGGCAGTTTCCATGTCGCTCCGCGAACGCGGCAAATTTACCAAAAGCTGCGCCCGATGTTGCTCGAGTGGCTCGGGCAGGGCGCCGATCCGGATGCAACGTTGACGCAATTTCTTCGCTTCGTGGAGGCTTACGGGATGCGCAGCCTGCTTTTTGAATTGCTGGTGGCGAATCCGCGGCTTCTCGAATTGGTGGTAAAAACGCTAGACGCCAGCCGTTTTGCCACTGATGTGCTGATTCGACGGCCGCAGTTGCTCGAGGAAGTCACTGCCACCGGCGTGCTGGATCGGAGCGTATCGGTCGATCGCCATCTAAAGGCTTTAGGCGCGACCGACGCAATGCCGGGCAAACTCGATGCCGTGCGTGCCTATCGACAGGCGCAATTGCTGCGCATTCTCGTGCGCGACGCGCTCGGAGTGGCTGATCTGCCGACCTTGTACCGCGAACATTCTGCGCTCGCAGAAGCATGTTTGCTTTTCGTGTCCCGCCTGATCGCCCCGGAAAGCGATCTAACGATCGTCGCGCTCGGGAAATTTGGCGGGCGCGATTTAAGCTACGGCGCTGATTTGGATGTCGTCTTCGTGGGCGAAAACACCCGCGCCGCTCAGGATTTGGTGGTGGAGATGGCGAAGACAAGCGCGGAAGGCCCGATTTCCCCGCTTGATGTCCGCCTGCGTCCCGACGGCGAAAAAGGGACCCTGACTGCTCCATTATCCGCCTGCGAATCGTACTACTACGCCCGCGCGCAGCTTTGGGAACTTCAGGCGCTCACCCGGGCGCGGCCCATTTGCGGGTCACTGGGTGTGGATTATCTCCAGCTCGCCCAACGCGCCTGGCGCGCAGCCGGGGAACGGCAGGATCTTTTCATCCAGATCGACGGAATGAGGGAGCGGATTCGCCGGGAACGCGGGACTGGCTCGGACATCCTTGACTTCAAAACGGGCTTCGGCGGCATCGTAGAGGCAGAATTTCTGGTGCAAGCGCTGCAAATGCGCGCCACTGCATGGGCGCCGCAGTTCCACG
>JACDBM010000064.1 GCA_013694945.1 Chthoniobacterales bacterium | reverse complement strand
GCCACGGCCGAAATCTCACGCGCGCAGATTTGGCAATGGATTCGGCACCCGCGCGGAAAACTGACCGATGGGCGAAAAGTGACAACCGAACTCTTTCGCACCGTGCTCGACGAGGAACTGGGCAAACTCCGAACTGCGCGTGGCGAAGAACGCTTCGCAGTCGGTAAGTTCGACATTGCGCGCGAGCTCTTCGACAACATCACAACAAACAATGAATTCGTAGAGTTCCTTACTTTGCCCGGTTATGAGAGACTCGGCTGAACGAGCGGCGACAACTAAGAAGGGAACCATTAAATGAGAGAGCACAACGGAGCAGGGAACGGCAGGGGCAGCTTTGACTGGAGCAAAGAACCACGCTGGAACGGGATCGAACGCTCCTACTCAGAAACGGACGTCGAGCGATTGCAGGGCAGTGTCATCGTCGAGCACACGCTCGCCCGTCGTGGTGCGGAAAAGCTCTGGGAGCTGCTGCACACAGAAGAGTATGTTCCTACTCTGGGGGCTCTGACCGGCAACCAGGCTGTGCAGCAGGTGAAGGCGGGTCTGAAAGCAATTTACCTCAGCGGGTGGCAAGTCGCTGCCGATGCAAATCTCGCCGGCCAGATGTATCCGGATCAGAGCCTTTACCCGGCGAACAGCGTGCCGGCGGTGGTCAAGCGCATCAATCAAGCACTCCAGCGCGCAGATCAGATCGCCCATTCCGAAGGCGACGATTCGATTGACTGGTTTGTGCCAATTATTGCCGATGCGGAGGCTGGCTTCGGCGGTCCACTGAACGTATTTGAGTTAACAAAGGCAATGATCGAAGCAGGCGCCGCGGGCGTGCACTTCGAGGATCAGCTCGCGAGCGAGAAAAAGTGCGGGCACATGGGTGGCAAGGTGCTCGTGCCGACGCGCACTGCCTTGTCGCACCTGATTGCCGCGCGTCTCGCCGCCGATGTTTCAAATGTTGCGACGCTGATCGTGGCACGAACGGATGCAAACGCGGCGGCGTTGCTCACGAACGATGTGGACGAGCGCGACCATGAATTCCTCACCGGCGAGCGAACGGCGGAAGGGTTTTACCGTGTCCGCCCCGGATTAGATCAGGCCATTGCGCGCGGGCTGAGCTACGCGCCATACGCGGACATGATTTGGTGCGAGACGAGCGAGCCGAATCTCAGCGAGGCAAAGCGCTTCGCCGAAAAGGTCCGGGAGCAGTACCCGGAGAAGCTGCTCGCGTATAACTGCTCGCCGTCATTCAATTGGAAGAAGAAACTCGACAGCGACACAATCGGGAAGTTTCAGCGCGAGCTCGGCGCGATGGGTTACAAGTTTCAATTCGTCACCCTGGCTGGTTTCCACGCCCTGAACTACAGCATGTTTAAACTCGCGCATGGCTATCGCGCTCGCGGGATGGCGGCCTATTCCGAGCTGCAGGAAGCGGAGTTCGCGGCCGAGACAGACGGTTACACTGCGACAAAACATCAGCGCGAAGTTGGGACCGGCTATTTCGATGCCGTCGCACAGGTGATCGGCGGAGACGACTGCTCGACAACTGCACTGCGCGGTTCAACCGAGCAGGAGCAATTTCATTGAACCGGGAATGAGCGACGGTGGCGTGTCGTCCGTCGCGGCGACGCTGACCGATAGCCGCCTGGCCGCGCTCTGCGCGCAAGCAACGCAACGGGCCTTTCTCGAGTACGAAGCGGAGTTTCGTGCCATCACACAACGTGCGCGCGATCGCTTCGTCGCGCGGGATTGGGAAGGCACTCACGCAGACGCGGCCCAGCGGCTTCATCTGTATAGCACCGTGCTCGATCGGCTGACGAACGAGATCGAAGAGCTGATGGGAACGCGCGCTTGCGAACGCAGTGTTTGGACCGCGATCAAAGCCGTTTATTCCTCTCTGATCGCGCAGTCGGAAGCGTTCGAGATCGCGGAGAGCTTTTTCAACTCACTTACGCGGCGCGTCTTTGCCACGGAGGGCGTCGATCAGGCCATCGAATTCGTGGATACGGATTTCGATGCGCCGCCGACGACTGGGACGATCGAGGCGCGGCGCGTGTATCAAAACGAGCCCCTGCCTGACCTGCTTTGCCGCGCGCTCACCGATACCGCAAATGGTGGATTCGAGGGGGAGTGCTGGAACAAAGTCCGCAGCGCAGTTGATCTGGTCGCGGATCGAATTAAGGCAGCTTTTCCGGAGCAGGGCGAGCCAGTGAGCATCAGCCTCGAAATTATCCCGAGCGCCTTTTTCCGTGGACGCGGCGCTTACTTCGTTGGGCGGGCGATTCGCGACAGCGACCTCACCGGCGCGGTTCCGATTGCATTAGCACTGCGTCACCCGAACGAGCGCGGCATTGTTCTCGATGCCTTACTGCTGGGTGAACTCGATCTTTCGATTCTGTTCTCCTACACGCGCGCCTACTTCCGTGTCGATAAAGGCTGTCCATACGAACTTGTCCGTTACCTGCGCGAACTGATGCCGCGCAAACGCCTCGTCGACCTTTACAATGCGATCGGCTTTCACCGTCACGGCAAAACGGAACTTTACCGCGATTTTGTTGCGCATCTCCGCACCTCCCAGGACCGGTTCGTGACCGCCGAAGGCACGCGCGGAATGGTGATGCTGGTCTTTACGCTTCCGAGCTACGATGTCGTTTTCAAACTCATCCGGGACCGCTTCGATTTTCCGAAAGAAAGCAGCCGGAACGACGTGAAGCAGCGTTACCGGCTCGTGTTTGAACACGATCGGGCGGGCCGCCTGGTGGAAGCGCACGAGTTCGAGCATCTGCGGATTCCGCGTGAGCGTTTCGATCCTGCGCTCCTGGAGGAATTATGCCGCGAGGCTGGGGGAATGGTGAGATTGGAAGGAGATGATGTCGTGCTCGCTCATGCTTACGTCGAACGACGAATCCGGCCCTTGAATCTGTTCTTCGCGGAAGCTCCACCCGAGGCGTCTGAGGCCGCGGCACTGGATTACGGCCAGTCCATCAAGGACCTCGCGGCTTCGAATATTTTTCCGGGCGATTTGCTGACGAAAAATTTCGGCGTTACGCGCAGCGGCCGGGTCGTCTTCTATGACTACGACGAGCTTTGTTTCCTTACGGACTGCAACTTCCGCGACATGCCGCAAGCCACGACCCACGAAGAAGAACTCGCGGCTGAACCGTGGTTCTCAGTCCGGGAGAACGATGTCTTCCCGGAAGAGTTCCCGAATTTCTTGAAGTTTCCTGATTCTGCGCGCAGCTCCTTCTTTCAGCGGCACGGCGATCTCTTCCAGGCGGAATACTGGCGCAAGGTGCAACGGAAATTGAGATCCGGCGAGATTCCGGAAGTCTTTCCTTACTTTCCGGAACGGCGGCTTTCGCGATCAGCCGGGAGAACTAACTAACGGAACCAATCGATTCCACGTCAGCCGCGCGGAGAAAAGCAACGCTAATCAAGGAGCGCTGCGCTCGCGCGCTCGACGGCTTTCCGGGCGCGCAACGCTGCGGCCGCGTGCCGATCAAACAACAAACAGGCTCTGAAGCCATGACGTATTTTGCATTTACGAATCGGGAACAGGGCGTTTCTATTAGCTGCGTGGCTGAGGCGAACAGACTTTTCGGAACAGATGGAGTCCGCGGGGTGGCGAATGTGTATCCCGTAACCGCCGAGACGGCGCTCAAGTTGGGCCGGGCCGCGGCGCATGTGTTTACCCAGCTCAACCCGCGCACGCTGCCGCCCGGGGCGCGTCCCAAGATCGTGCTCGGTAAGGATACGCGGCTCTCTGGCTACATGCTCGAAAATGCGCTCGTCGCCGGCATCACTTCGCTGGGCGTCGACGTCCTCGTAATTGGGCCGCTGCCGACGCCGGGCGTGGCCTACATTACCCGGTCCTTGCGCGCGGATGCCGGGATCGTGCTCTCGGCTTCGCACAACTCTTACGAAGACAACGGCATCAAGTTCTTCCGGCACGATGGCTATAAGCTCGATGACAAGGTCGAAGAACAAATCGAGCAGCTGGTCTTTAGCGGCGAAATCGACTCCGTCCGACCGACCGCTGGGAAGATCGGTCGCGCCACGCGCATTGACGATGCGCTCGGACGCTATGTGGAGTTCGCAAAGGCGAGTTTTCCGCGCGGCATGTCTTTGGAGAAAATGCGTATCGCGGTCGATGTCGCAAACGGCGCCGGTTACAAATCGACTCCCAGCATTCTGCGCGAGCTCGGAGCGGACCTGACCATTGGGCACGACGAACCGAACGGCACGAACATCAATGAGAGATGCGGCAGCACCTACCCAGCGGAGATTGCGCGGATCGTAAAGGAAAGCGGCGCACAGATCGGAATCTCAAACGATGGCGACGCCGATCGGGTTCTGCTTTGCGACGAAAAAGGAGAGATCGTGGACGGCGATGAAATCCTCGCGATCGCGTCCATCGATTTGCTCAAGTCGGGGCAGCTTCGAAAAAACACGCTCGTGGCCACGGTCATGAGCAACTTCGGCCTGGACGAATCTCTTGCCACCGCGGGCGGCAAGGTGCTCCGCACACAGGTCGGCGACCGCTATGTGATCGAGGAGATGGTGCGGCGCGATCTGAATCTCGGGGGCGAGCAGAGCGGGCATATGATCTTTCGCGATTTCAGCACGACGGGAGACGGAATTGTCAGCGCGCTGCAGATTCTGCGAATTATGCGCTCGACGGGTAAACCGCTGAGCGAGTTGAAGCGTTGCCTGACGAAGTATCCGCAGGCGCAGCGTAATCTACAGGTGAAAGAAAAGCCGCCGCTGGAGAACATGTCTGCCGTGATGAAGCTCGTCGGCGAAGCCGAGGAGGAATTGTCCGGGAAAGGCCGCGTTCTGTTGCGCTATTCCGGTACGGAACCGAAAATTCGTCTCCTGATCGAAGGGCGTGAGCTTTCGCAGATTGACCGGCAGGCGAACCGGATTGCGGACGCAATCGAAAGTGCGATCGGAGTAAACTAGGAGATCAGGAATTGGAAAGATCGTCGTGCGGAATTGAGCCTCGCGTAGTTCCTGTCCTTTATTCGTGCTTTCCTGATTCAGATTGAGTTCATGAAGTTAACGCGGGTCCTCGAAGCCTTGCTCTTCAGCGCGCCAAAACCGCTTACGGTTCGCGAGCTGCGGACGACCATCAAAGATGCGGGCGATCAGGATGAACTCGGGCCGAACGAATTCGGGAAAACCTCAGAGGCCGAAATCGCCGCTGCTTTGGAGCAGTTAAAGATTGAGTACATCGAGCAGGAGCGTGCGTTTCAACTCCTAGAGAAAGCGGAGGGCTGGCAGCTCGCCAGTGACCCCGCTTATGCCTCTTGGGTGCGGCAGCTTTTCCCGGTTCGGAAACCGGCGCGGCTTACTCCGCCCGCGCTCGAGACGCTCGCCATTGTCGCTTATCGCCAACCGATCACACGCGCGGACATCGAGGCAGTGCGCGGTGTCGCCGTGGAGGGTGTTTTGCAGAGCTTAATGGAACGCGGATTGGTGAAGATCGGCGGCCGTGCGGAAGTGCCCGGGCGGCCCTTGCTCTACGAAACGACCCAATTCTTTCTGGACCATTTCGGGCTGCGAAATCTGGACGAGCTCCCGAACGCGGACGAGTTGCGCAAGAGGTACTTGCCGATGGCTCCGGCACCGGCCGCACAGCGAGAGGGCGCAGATGCTGCCGCACAACCGGAAGAGCCCTCGAGCGCGCAAGAGCTGGCGGAAGCGATGCGGCCGGCCGGGAATCCTGCTCGCGAATCTCAATAGCGTCAGCCGTTGCGGTGTCGTGAGGAAGAAGCGGCGGCGAAGCGGCGGTGCGACAGACGTGCAAGTGCAGGCAATGTGGGAGGGCCTTTGGCGCCGCGCGCCCTGCCACGAATGAAACTAACGCGCTCTCGAGGCTAAGGCCCTCCCACATTGAAGATCAAACCTGCGCCACTTCGCGTCGCGCTGGCAGACGCTCAGGCACACCGGATTTCACTTCCTCAAGAGTGATCTTTTTCATTTCCACCTTCACGAAACTGAGGACGACCGGAGCAAGGATGATCCCGGACAATCCCATCAGCCGCTCCCCGATGATCAGCGCCAGCAGCGTCAGCCACATCGGATGATCGATCCGGCCGCCGATGATCCGGCTATTCAAGAAGTACTCGAGCTTGTGGATCACAACCAGGAAGAGAAACGCCCAACCGGCGAGGCTCGGTGACATGGTAAAGGCGATCCCGATGATAACCGTATTGCTAACCAGATTGCCGATGATCGGCATCAGACCGCAGACGAACGTCAGAATGGCGACCAGGCCGGCGTAACGGAGCCCAACGCCGAAGGCGAAAACCGCGGTAAGAGTCGCGTTAATGGCCGAGATGATGATCTGCGCGCCCATCATGATTTCGAAGCTTTGATACAACGAGCTGAAGCGTTCGCGGATCCGCCCCGTATAAAAAGTGTAGAGATTCGCTTTCGTTCGGCCCCGCTGTCGTTTGGTCTCGAAATCCGGGTTGAGAAAAACTCCCACCGCAATCACGACGCCGATTACCAGGAAAAGGAATTCCTTGGTCGCGACCTTCACATACTTGCCGAGGTCGCCCAAGATGCTGCGCACACTTTCCATCGTGACGCCGCGCAGGCTTTCCATGTCGGTAAAGGGCAGTTCGATTCCGTGTTGCTCCGCGAACCGGACCACGATCGGAATAGCGGTCTCGACGATCTCAGGCAGGGCCACAAAGGCGCGTTTCAGGAAGAAGACGAAGCCGGAGAAAGCCGCCGCGACCAAAATCAAAAAAAGCGTCACGGCGATCCACTTCTTACCCCAGAAAGCGAGCTTCGTGAGCGCGAGATAACAGAAGAGCGCGGCGATGAAAGGTGTTCCCAGATGCAACGCGCCGACCAGAAGCAAGAGGATCGCGAAGATTCCGTAGGAAATGGCGACGGGTCTTTGCATTTGAAGTTTGCCCGGATGAAACGGAGCGAACCCGTTAAACTATCGCTGAATCGTATTCGTGCCACGAGCGTTTGCGCGTGCTGACTCGCGTGCGGTCATTGACTTGCCTCGTGAGTTACTGAACCCTACGCATGCTATGAACAAAATCGCGCGCCACTGTGGGGGAATGTTGATCGCTTTGATCGCGGTATTTGGTCTCAGCGGTTGCGGAAGCTATAACCGGCTGGTTACCCTCGAGCAGAACGTGAACAAGAAGTGGGCCGACGTGCAGTCGGTTTATCAGCGCAGGTCTGATTTGATTCCGAACCTCGTCAGCACTGTGCAAGGCGCTGCCAACTTCGAGAAATCAACCCTGACCGAAGTGGTGAATGCCCGCGCGAGCGTCGGCCAGGTGAAGCTGGACCCGAGCAAGGCCCCGACGGATGCCGCGCAACTGGAACAGTTTCAGCAGGCACAGGGGCAACTGAGCACAGCATTATCGCGGCTTCTCGTGGTCAGCGAAAATTATCCGCAGCTCCGCGCGACAGAGGCTTTCCAGAATCTTCAGGCGCAACTCGAAGGCACGGAAAATCGCATTTCGGTGGAGCGGAATAATTTCAACGGCGCGGTCCAGGAGTACAACACCGCCATGAGCCGTTTTCCGACGAACCTGTTGAACAAGATGTTCGGCTTCCAGTCGCGGCCGTTCTTCACGTCCCAGGCAGGCGCAGAAAGGGCGCCGAGCGTGAACTTTGGAACCTTCGGGAGCACGCCGGCTCCGCCCACGGCTCCTATGCCCACGCCTGTGGCAACGCCGGCGCTCGAAAGCTCACCATAGCGCGGCTGATTGCTCTCATCCCAAGCCGCGCCGGCGGCGAAGGACCTCACATCCGAAGCTTGGAATGCCTGCCCGTCCGCGACCGCCTCTTCAATTGGTGAGAGGCCCCTCGCCTTTTGCCCGGCTCGCGAGCCGGATGAAGCTCACCGCGTTTCTTATCTTCTTGTCGTTCTCTGGAGTTCTCTTCGCGGCCGAAGTGATGCCGCCGAAGCCGCCGGGTTACTTCAACGACCTCGCGGGTGTCGTTTCAAGAGAAGCTGCCGGTCGTTTCAATGAGCAGCTCGCGCAATTCGAACGCGAGACTTCGAACCAGATCGTCGTCGCGGTCTTCCGGAAAATGGAGACCGACTCTTCCATTGAAGACTACACGCAGCGCATCGCTCAATCGTGGGGCGTGGGCCAGCAGGAGAAGCGGAATGGCGCTGTGCTCTTCGTCTTCGTCGAGGACCGCAAAATGTTCATCCAGGTCGGGTACGGCTTGGAAGGGGTGCTGCCCGACGTGACCGCATTCGACATTACAGAGCGGCACATTAAACCACGTTTCCGAAATCAGGACTACGAAGGAGGGCTCGCAACCGGCATCGACCTGATTCTTAAAGCAGTGCGAGGGGAATACACTGGCACCGGCAGGACCGTTTTGGAATCAGGCAATGGCAAGCTGGGCAAATTGCCGTGCCTGCTTTTCATTCTTTTCGTTTTCCTTCTTTTCATGATCGCGCAGAGCTCTCGCCGCTCAAAGCGGCGTCGTGGCTGGGGCTACTCCGGCATGGGCGGGCCGTTCATCGGTGGCTGGGGCGGAGGAGGTGGCGGCGGTTGGTCCGGCGGCTCTTCGGGTGGAGGCTTTAGCGGATTTGGCGGTGGTGGCGGGAGTTTCGGCGGCGGCGGCGCGGGCTCGAGTTGGTGATTGAAATGCGCTCGAAGGATTTTCTCAGTCGATTGGATCACAAGGCCATCAGCGATGCCATCGCGGCGGCCGAGACCACTACATCGGGAGAGATCCGCATTTTCATTCAACGAGGAGAAATCGGCGAACCACTGATGACAGCCGAGAAGAAGTTCCAGGAACTCGGCATGCACAAGACCGCAGCGCGCAATGCAATTCTCATTTTCGTCGCGCCACGCGCACAGAAGTTCGCGGTCGTCGGCGATGAGGCGGTGCATCAGAAGTGCGGGGCGGAATACTGGCAACGCCTCGTCGAGACCATGCGGGAACACTTTAAACGCGAAGAGTTCAGTGATGCGCTGGTTGAGGCGATCCAGGGTGCAGGCAATTTGCTGGCGCAGCATTTCCCGCGGCAATCGGACGACCGCAACGAGCTCTCGGACGAGGCAATCGAGGGGTGAAAGCGCGGGGTGACAAGCCCTTCGGTCCTGGCCGTTGCGCCAACCTTTAACGGCCACGAGCTAATGAATATTGCGATCATCGGTGCATCGGGAGGGGTCGGTCGCGAGCTTGCGATCCAACTCGTGCGTGATCACACGCTCGAGAACAACGAGACTTTACAGCTCATCGGAGGTGATCCCCACAGCCCACACCCGCACCTGTTGCAGGGTTTGCGTGCAGACTTGCTCGATGCCTATTCGGAAATAGCGCCTGAGATCGAGGTGATCGACGATCTCGCCGCGATCCGCGGCGACATTGTCGTCATGGCCGCAGGGTTGACCTTTGCTACTTCTCCGGGGCAAATCAGCCATGCCTCGCGGGATGAACTGGCGGCGAATAACTTGCCGATTTTCGAGCGATTTGCCCGCGCGCTGGCCTCAACGACTCGAAGCGAGCCGCCGCTCTCCATTATTGTCAGTAATCCGGTCGAGCTGGGTGTCCACGTCTTCTCCGAATATCAGCCGCGTGAATACGTCGTTGGAATGGGATCGCATTCCGATTCGCTTCGCTTCCGTGCCGAGATCGCGGCTGACCTAGGTGTGCGGCGGCAACGAGTGCAAGGTTATATCGTGGGGGAACACGGCGCGGGCATGGTGCCGTTGTGGAGCAGTGTGCGCGTAGCGGGAATGCCGGAACTGCAACGGGATTCAGCTCTTGAGACACGCCTCCAAGCCATTCCTCCGGACCAGTTCCCGGCGCGGTTGACTGAAGGAACCAAAGAACTCGTCGCAATGTTGCACGACGGCGGGCCGGACGGTCCGGTCCGCGCCTACGACTACATTGCCGGGCTCCCCCCGGAGTTGCGCGTCGCTCTCAGGCCGATCGCAACGCACTACACCGAAGCCAAGACAATCGTCGCGACAGCTCACGCCACGTTGGATCTGATTCGATGGATCCTGCAGGGGCGTGCGGTTGAAGTAAGCGCGCAGTATCAACATCGCGGCGAATACGGCTTCGAAGGACCGTTTGGCGCGCGCGTGATCATGGCGGGCAAAGTGGAGCGATTGCTTCCAATTGAAACTTACAGTCCGGCGGAACTTGTGCTGATGCGCCTTTCGCAGGCAGCTATCGGCGGTAAATCCAGCAATGGTGCAGGCGAAGCGATTCGTAGCTAAGCGCCTCGTTGCCACCTAAGAATCACTCGATGAACAAGACTCTCCTTTCTTTATCGCCGGTTGTGTGGTTATCCATCCTGCTCACTGCTTTGGGCGATTCGCCGTCTTCCTCGCCAAGCCGGCCCGGCGGATATCAATCCAGTGAGACAGATAAACCAGAGGTTAAGGCTGCAGCTGCTTTTGCCGTGCAGGAGCAGGCCAGGCTCGAAGGCAGACCGCTTCAATTAGAGGCTATCGTCACAGCCAAAGAACAGGTCGTGGCGGGAATGAACTACCGCCTGACGCTGAGAGTCAGCAGAGGCGACAATTCACAGGACGCAGAGGTGACCGTTTTTCGCGCCTTGGATTCGCATCACGAGTTGAAGTCGTGGCAATGGCTTGATGAAGAGGACTAACGACCAATAGCCCCACAGGAAGCCGACTGTCGCCTTACGCAGCGTCTAATAGGAGCGAGGCTCGTTAGACCGAGCCAAGCGAAATCTCGATCGGGCCGAGATTTCCGATGAAGCCGCGGTGTTATCAAAGACGTTCTCGTCAGCGTCGGACCGACCTCGACGTCTTGCTCCGTGGTAGTTTCAAAAACGGACCGGAGGCTCCATTGCCGTCGATCGCTCCACAATCACAGTCGGCGGCACAGGCGAGCGTCCGCAGTCGCCCCCATAAATTGTGAGGCCACCGATCGGCACTTTGTCCGGCGGAACGACGCAGTGCAGATAAAAGACGTTCGAGCCTGCGTTTGCCAGCACCTGCCGCAGCAGCTCGCCTTCAACCGCCGCGTGCGCGAGATAACCGTAGGCTCCCCGCCCGCCGCGCAGGTAACTAAGCGTCCCGGCCGCATCGTGGGGATGATTTGGGAGGAGACCCGTATAAATCCGCACGCCGTTGAGCAGCAGACGGAAGGAAGTGGGAAAGGCGAACGAATCGGTCTGCGGCGTGCCCTCACGATGCGCGGAGACTTCGCACAGCACGATGATCTTCGTGGCGTCTGCAATCTCGTCCGCCGTAAGTGGAAATTGGTATTCGAAAAACCCGTGTCCGTCGCCGTAGCACGATCCGTCCGTTTGCGCCTCAAGCCGCTCGCTGCTGCCGCCACTCCAATCCGCTGAAGTCCACGTGTGGGGTTTCGTTCGGAGGATCAGGGCGGAGAGCGTCTCCTCACGGGCAGGGAAGCCAGCGTCGACGAGAAACTGCACGTAGTTGCGCGCCACGAGCACACCTTCGGCGGTTACCGCGCGCACCCAGAGCGTGCAGAGCATCGTCTTCTCCGGCAGGCGCAAACTGATCTTTTCCGCCAGCGCGACGCGGTATTGCGGAAAGGGGATCGGCTTGCTCCCGGTCAGCAGTCGATCCGTGGCCCAGCCTAACGAGTCAATGCCGCTCAGCGTCCAATGGAGCGTCACATCGTGGCGATCTTTTCGGGCGAAATGCGAAGAAAAGACGCTGATCTCCACTTCCTCTCCCGGCGAACGCCGGGATATCGGCGGCGCATCCATCGGCAGGACGTCGCCCTGGTTCACAATTGTGGGATCATACCCAAACGTCTTGGGCGTGCGGTCGTAATTCAGGAAGCCATTCTGTTCCCATTCCACATCGTGCAACTCGGTGTAAACGTAGGCCGAAAGATTGCCGTGGAGCCGCAACTCGTTGGTCAAAAATTTGAAACTCCAGCTCACGTCGACATCTCCGTCGAGCGCGCCCACGCCACCGTACTCGCTGTTGATCAGTGGCTGCTGGCCCTGCGCGAAGCCGGGCGTGTAATTGAAGCCGGAGCCGGCGTAGGTTTCCTGCACCACTTCCGCGATGTGTCGTTTGGCGTGGGCATAATCGTTCGTGTAGAAATGCCACGAGTTCACGTCCGTCCGCGTGTGCCCGTACTGCTCCACGTGCTCCCAGACCACGACGCTCATGTCTTCCACGAGCCGCGTGGGATCGAGGGACTTGGCCAGCTCCCACATCTGATCGACCCACTGGAATGAATGTACGTTCTGCAATTTGGTTCCGGGCGCCCGTGGCTCGAGAACCGGTCCTGTGTTCGGCGCCTTCGGATTGATCAGCTTCATGAAATCCGCCTGCCCACCGAAACCCCACGTCTCGTTAAAGAGGCACCAGCCGATGATAGAAGGATGATTGAAGTCCCGCGCGATCCCGGCGCGCATCGTTTCTTCGTAACGGCGCCGGCCGAGCGGAGTATCGCCGCCTTCGCCGAAGTTCGGAAAATCCGCCAGGAGCAGGATGCCGATCGTGTCCGCGTAGTAGAGCAGCAGTGGGTCGTCAATTTTGATGTGTACCCGCAGCAAGTCGAAGCCGAAACGTTTGGCGGAAGCGATGTCGTCTTTCAGGAACTGCACGTCGCCGGCGGTATAGACTCCGTCCGGAAAGTAGGATTGGTAAAGTGCTCCACGGATGTAAATCGCCTCGCCGTTCAGACACAATGCCGCCGGAGCGGAGACGTCCTCCGCCGCCCTGGTCGAGATACTCCGCATGCCGAAGTAGCCGTGCACGACGTCGGTTTCGGCGCCGTGGCGCAGAGTAAACTGCACGTTGTACAACTGCGGATTCGTTGGGTCCCAAAGGATGGCTGAACCGAGAGGAACGCTTCCTCCGGCGATGCCGTCGTTGACTACAAATTCCTGCGCAAAGCGCCCCCCATCCGGTGCGCTTACCTCGACAAGGCAATCGGTTCCGCCCGTGCTGAAGACCTTGAATGTGGCCTCACTGGAATCGATATCTGTCGTGATCTCGAAGCGTTCGATGAACGTGGCCGCCCGCGGCTCGAGGAAGATCGTTTGCCAAATCCCGCTGACGCTCGAGTACCAGCCCCATTGCTTCCCCACCGGCTGTTCCCGGTTGTCCATCGGGTCCTCCACGCGGAACACAATCGTCGCCAGAACCTCGCCGTCAGGCCGGCTGCGCAACGTTTCGGTCAGATCGAACTCGAACGGAATGTAGCCGCCCTCATGCCGCCCCAGATGGCGCCCATTGCACCAGCAGTCGGTGAAATAATCCGCCGCGCCCACGGTCAGAATGATGCGTTT
>JACDBM010000122.1 GCA_013694945.1 Chthoniobacterales bacterium | reverse complement strand
CCACGCTCGGCCGCAGTGTGGTGAAGGGATAGGCCGCCGCCTTCGGATGGGCCGCGGAAATCCTGCCGAGCAACGTGGACTTGCCTGCATTCGGGTAGCCAACGAGCGCAGCATCGGCAATCGTCCGCAGTTCCAGCAGGAAATGTCCCTGCTCGCCTTCCTCGCCTTCCGTGTATTGCACCGGGGCGCGATTGCGCGCGCTCTTGAAGTGGACGTTGCCCTTCCCGCCGCGCCCTCCAGCGCACAAGATGAATTCCTGACCGTCTCTCTCCAGGTCGACTACCATCTCCTTCGCTGGCGACCGCGCCGCACCGGACTCGGAGACGACAGCCGTTGCGCTCTCACCGCGCGTGCCGGCCGTTTGAAGAGCTGACCTTTCCCACTCGAACCCAGGCGCCGATTCTTCCGCAGCTTGATTGCCAGATGGTGAGACGCTTGAGAGCGTCTCTTCCTCATCATCTTCGGGCCGCGGCACGGGGGCTTCGATTCGATAAACGACTGTGCCGATCGGCACATTCACTACTTTATCAACCGCTCCTTTTCCATGCATCTTCTTGCCCATCCCGTGGGTCCCGGCCTTCGCCTTGATGATCGGCTCATAGAAGAGATTCGCGAGGTTATCCATGTGAACGTCCGCTCGCAGGATCACGTTACCTCCGTGGCCGCCGTCGCCGCCATCGGGTCCCCCGCGAGGCACAAACTTCTCGCGCCGAAAGCTGACGCAACCACGCCCTCCGTCTCCGCCTTGAGCGAAAATTTTTATGTGGTCAACGAACATGGGACGTACCCTCCAGAGCAGTTCAAGCTGCCACGCGAGTTCGCTCCTGTCATCCAAAGGTGATCATAGCTCCTCTTCGTCGTCAGGCTTGGAGTCGTTAGGCTCGGCCCGATTCTCACCTAACGAATCAGCGTTTTGTAGAGCGCCTCGGTTTTCTTCGCGATCGCCGGCCAGCCAAACTTCTCCTCCGCGCGCTTCCGTCCAGCGCGGCCAAAGCGCTCGCGTAGGTCCCGATCATTCATGAGCTGGTTGATCCGCGCTGCCAAGTCGCGCGCAAACTGCTCCGGGTTTTTCGGCTCAAACGGGCTCTCCGCCATCTGATCCAAGGGCACGAGGAATCCCGTCTCGCCATCGATCACCACTTCCTTGATCCCACCGACGGCGCTGGCTACGACAGCCGTCTCGCAAGCCATCGCTTCCAGATTGATGATCCCGAACGGCTCATAAATCGATGGACAACAAAAGATGCCTGCGTGCGAGTAGAGTTCGATCACGGTCTCCTTATCGACCATCTCGCGGATCCAGATCACGCCTCCGTGCTTCGCATTCGCGCGGGCCACGGATTCTTCCATCTCCTGCGCGATCTCCGGCGTGTCCGGCGCGCCCGCGCAGAGCACAATCTGAAATCCCGCCGCCATGTGTTCGATCGCACGGACGAGATGGATGATGCCCTTCTGACGCGTGATCCGACCGACGAAGAGGAGAAAAAGCTTTGTGCGATCGATCCCATATTTCTCCAACGCGGTGGTCGTGGTCACCTTGCGATACTCGTCGAGATCGATCCCGTTGTGGATCACGTGCAACCGCTCCGGAACGATCTGGAAGAGCCGGTCGATATCCGCCTTCGTTTCTTGGGAAACAGCGATCACCGCGTCCGCCATTTCGATCGCGGTTTTCTCCAGCCAGACAGTGAAATCGTAGCCGCCGCCAAGTTGCTCGCGTTTCCAGGGCCGCAGCGGTTCCAGAGAGTGAACCGTGATCACCAACGGCAGCCCATAGTTCAGCTTCGCCAGGATGCCGCCGAAGTGGCTGTACCAGGTGTGACAATGCACAAGGTCCGCATCGATGTTCGTGCTGTTGAAAGCAGTGCAGCGTTGCAGCGCACCAAAAACGGAGCGGAGGGGTTTCGGACAGGTGAAGCTCGCTGCGTCCAGATCAAATCCGATCACGCGAAGGTTTCCTTCCGTCAGGCTCTGGCTGCCAAAACAACGCACCTCGATCGGCATCAGCTTTGCGAGCTCGCGCGAGAGGTAATCAACGTGAACCCCCGCGCCGCCGTAGACATACGGCGGATATTCGTTCGTTAGGAACAGAGCTTTCACTGCGCGCGTTCTAAACCGCGCCCCGCCTAAGCGCACGCAGATTTCCTCGGCGCGTCTCGCATGAAAGCCCGGGGGTTGCCATTTATTGGCTGTTCAGTCTCTGCGGAGAGCGACAGAGTTGCTGTGTCTTAGCTGAGGAGAAAAACGCAGTGAATCCTCGAAGATTCTTAGGTGAGCTGAAACGGCGGAATGTCTACAGAGTCGCCATCGCCTATGGCGTTGTCGCATGGCTGTTGATTCAGATCGCTACGCAGGTCTTCCCATTCTTCGAAATCCCGCATTGGGGCGTGCGCATGGTGATACTCGCAATCGTGTTCGGTTTTCC
>JACDBM010000040.1 GCA_013694945.1 Chthoniobacterales bacterium | reverse complement strand
TGGAGCTGTCGTCGTCGTCCGTCATCGCCCAATCGTGAGTCAGTTCTTCACCAGCCGCGATATCGCGCATCGCCACGAAGATGACCTGCCCGAGCACGCCCAGATTTGGATCGCAGGAATGATTGCTGAAGATCATCGCGCCTTCGCGTTCCTCCTCAGTCAGAGGAGAGATGAACAGGTCTTCCGCAATCTGGATCTCGGCCGGACCAAGCACTGGCTGGAGATGCGCAACGATTTCACGGGTGATGATGTAGCCGCCTTTGACCGCGACGATCTCATCTTTTGGAATCGCAGCAGTCGCGAAAAGCCCGCGTCCTTCGATCGGACTCTCCTTCACCGTCGTCTTCGACGAGAGATACGAAAGCGCGTGCACGACTATACTCCGGCGCAAAAGGGGAACGCAGAAAAGGTGAAGGCGCAAGGTGGTCGAATTTTGCTCGCGGCGGTTTCGATTGCCAAAAATCCGGGCTAGCTTTAAGGATTCCCGAAAAGAGCCGACATTCTATACTGGGCGAATGAACCCGCTGCCCAAAGGTTTGGTCTTCGGTGTCGTCGGTCTGTGGATCGGGTCGGCTGTTCTTCAACTGCTGCTCGCAGATTCGCAGGCGACCCGAGGGCAGATTGGCGACATGTTCGGAGCTGTGAATGCCCTATTCTCAGGTCTCGCGTTCGTGGCAATCTACGCCTCCCTGCGCGCTCAGCACCAAGAGAGCGTCGAGCAGCAGCGTCAGTTCGCAAAGCAGACGGCACTCGCGGCTCTGACTGCATACGCAGAAATTACCAAGTCTATGTGGCTCCAGAACGTTGACCAGTTCCGCTCTGTGCCGGCAAACGCGAACAATCTGGAGGCGATGGAGAAGAGATATGCCGAAATGATGGAAGCACGCGACGCCCTCAAACGCATCCTCGATCGAGGCGATCTTCTGTCGCCCAGCACATCGGCACGTTCCACTTCTCTCTGAGAGGCCCGACGGCTTAGGACGTGATCCCGGACTCTCGATTCTCCGGACCGACGCAACCCTCTTCTCGGTCTTCCGCGGCCTAGCGCTCGCGCTGCAATGGTCCTTCTAGGGCGTGAAGGCCCACTCCGTCGCGCGGCGGACACGTGAGACCGGCATCTGCATGGCGCTCGGCGCGCAGCCGCAAGGCGTGCAGTGGATGATTATCCGCGCAGGATCGTGATACTCGCGGGTGGCGTGGCCATCGGCCTGCTTCTGGCGGGGGCGACCGGCAGATTGCTCTCGCGCATGTTGTATCAAGTCGGTGCGCTGGGATCCGATCGTCTTTTGGACCGCGACGCTTGTGCTCGGTGCCGCGACGCAGTCGCCACGGGGCTGCCGGCCTGGCGAGCGACGCGCATCAGTCCGATGGCAGCGTTGTGGAGCGAGTAGCTCCCGAGTTGGTGCGGTCTCGCAAAAATTTAATTAGACAGATTTCGCTTTGAGGTTCGTTATTTTGTATATTGCTTTAACACATATGGCATCAACAACGATTCTCGATCGCGAGCTAAAGAAAGGCAGTGCGGAGTTGTTGATTCTCTCCCTGGTGGAAGATCGGCCGCGGCATGGCTATGACATCGGTCAGCTGATTGAATTACGCTCTCACGGCGCCCTGCGGTTCAATGTCGCCTCGCTCTACCCGCTCCTCTACCGGCTGGAGAAGCGCGGCTGGATTCGCGGGCGCTGGGTGGAGAAGGCCGGCCAACGGCGCCGGCGTTATTATCGCCTCACTCCGGCAGGTCGGAAGGTTCTCGCGGCGCAACGCGACGGCTGGCGTGAGTTCGTGGAAGCAATCAGCCGGATCACGGGAATTCAGCATGCCTGATTTCAAGGACCAGATCAGAAAGCGGTTGGAAAGCTTTGACCTTTCACCGATGCGAGAGCACGAGATCATCGAGGAGCTGTCGCAACATCTGGAGGATCAATACGAGCAGAACCTGCGCGGCGCGACGACGGAAGACGAAGCCTGTCGCGCCGTGCTGCTCTCGTTAGACGAAATCAATTTGTTAGGGCCGGAACTGAAACGCGTCGAGCGGCGCGCCGATGAGGATCCGGTGGCGTGGGGAACAGAAAGGAAAAGCAATATGTTCGGAGATCTAGGACAAGACTTTCGTTACGGGCTGCGGATGCTGATCAGGAGCCCAAGCTTCACGATCATCGCCGTGCTCGCACTCGCGTTAGGTATCGGTGCGAACAGCGCGATCTTCAGTGTCGTCAACACCGTCCTGCTGCGGCCATTGCCGTACAAGAACCCGGACGCGTTGATGATGGTTTGGGAGGAAGCCACTCACTTGGAATTCCCCGATAACACGCCTTCGCCGGCTAATTTCCTCGATTGGCGCGAACAGAACACCGTGTTCGAAGGGATGGCTGCCATGGCGCAGCGGAGCTTCAACCTCACAGGCGTCGGCGAACCGGAGCGTTACGACGGGCGCCGTG
>JACDBM010000027.1 GCA_013694945.1 Chthoniobacterales bacterium | reverse complement strand
TCTCCCAGCGGTGCGATCGATCTACCGGTGGGAAGGGAGAATAGAAGAGAGTTCCGAGACTCTGGTGTTGTTCAAGACTACGCGAAATCGGTTCGACGACTTGCAGCGGAGGCTACGCGCGCTGCATAGCTACGAAGTTCCCGAGATCGTGGCCCTGCCGCTCGCTGAGGGGCTGCCTGAATATTTGCGCTGGGTGGGAGAAAGCTGCGCGTGACGTGACTGGGGCTGGGCTTTTGAGTCTCCACTATCGCGGACGCGGGCTTTCGCCGGAGAGGCTGGAGACTATCGACCCTGGCGAAAACCCGAGCCCCGCGTTGCTTGGCGAAATGTTGGTCGCGTTCGGTATTGCGCGATACTTCTGCCAATCTTTCGCAATGAAATGCCACCACTCCGTGCGCAATCCGTAGAATCCCGCGGCTCCCATCGCCCGCTGCAGGATACGCAGATGTTTCCTGATCTCCGGGTCGCGGCCGATGTAGCGCAGCATCGCTGCCGGTGTGAAATCATCAAAATCGGTCGGCATCGCGACGTCGTTGCCATTCCCATCAATCAAGGTCGCATCGACAGCGACACCCCAGGTATGCAGTGACCCGCGCCCGCCGGCGGGGTCGGCGACGTAGCGATTATCTCGCGAGACGGCCCAGAGCTGATCGTGCGCGGCTTGGGGCCGGTAAGCATCCCAAATTTTCAGACGGAGACCGCGCAGTTGCAGGTCCTTGTGCGCTTTGCTTAATCGAACGGCGACAGCGGGCCGGACAAGCGCCGGCATGTTTGCTGGATAAAGCGGCCGGCGCAGCACGTTCCGCGTGGTCGTATAGCGCAGCTCCACTTCGATCGTCGGGTCAACTGTGCGCACGTCGATCAACTCGGCCGCCGAAAGAGCTTCGCCCAAAAAGATGAGCGAGAGAGAAACACAAAGGGTGCGAAAGGATTGATTGCTCAACGGAACCGATATCGCTAGCTGGCGGCGTGCCGCACCCGGGCGGATCAGGCCGTCAATTGCCGGCCACGGTTGGCTCGGCTGTCTTTGCGACGCGTTGCAGGAGAAGTCGAGCGCTATTCTCCGGCAGATTGAACCGGATTTCGACGCGGGTGCCCTCCGTGCTAACCTCGGGCGGTTCAGCATAAAACAGCAACTCCGAGTCCTCCACGCGCAGCCAGCGCTGCGGCTCATCCCGAACGTGCTGCGCGAGTTCCTCCGCTGCGTTGGCTGATTTCATTTTCAAAATGACGCGGCCCTTTCCCGGATTTCCCAAGGTGAGGCCGAGACCGAGAATTTGCGCGGCATCAAGCAGTTCCCGCGTGAAAATTGGGCTGAAATAGCGCGCGAGATTCGGCGGATCGCTCGAGATCAAACGCACCGCAGTTTCCTGATCCAAGGCTTGGAACTGATCGAAAAGATTGCCCGTGATTTTCAAGTCCTGCTCGATCCCGAGGCGCACGCGCACCAGTTCCTCCACTTCCGCCGGCGTGCCGACCGCGAGAGTTCGCGGTCCAACGCGTGCCAGGGCGAAATCCGGTCGCAACCATACCGGCAGCCCACCGATCGGCCGGCGCTCGAAACCCTGTCCCCTTTCCACAGAGTGCAGCACCGGCGAGACGTCGGCGCGCGCCTGCACGAGAATAAACTCTCGCACATTTCCGCCGCTTCCCGTCGTCATTGCCCGCGTCACTCGCACTGCGTCGCGCGAGAGGTTGAGCACCGGAGTTTGTTTTGCGTTTGCGGTCAGGCCCGACCAAACGGTTTGCCACTCCTCCGCTTGTTCCTTTTCCCACCGCTTCGCCAGGTAGTCTTTTTGCAGCTGTTGCGTATTCACCGAGAGAATCGCCTCTGTCTCCTGCGGCAGCCATTCGCGCTTGGCAGGGGACTGCAGGACCAGGGGCAGAATGATGGCGAGAAGGATCAGCACCGAAAGAATACTGAAGTAGAACTTCCGGAGCTCCTGCTTATCAATCTGACTGGAGAGAACAGCGAGCTCGGCCTTGTGTTCCGTGTGTTTGGTAACGGCCACGCGATGGCGGTTCACGTCGTCCAGGAGGTGCGGCGCGTTGGGCGGGGCAATCCCCTGGGTAGCCAGATGGCGGCCGATGTTTAGGTATGCCGGATTCTTGCGCTCTTCGACGGTCTGATGGCGGGTGCGCGCTTCTTTCAACGCGTCTTGTTGCGCCCTCGCGCTTTCACTCAGGGTTCGATCACGCGCCTCATGCTCGCTGCGGATCTTGCCGATCCGTTTCTCGATCTGTTCGACCGCAGCTTCCTCCGTGGTCAGTTTTTCTTTTGCCCGGCGGCAGGCGTCCGCGCTGCCGAGACGGGCGCGCGCCATCTCTTCGCGTTGGTGGGGCAAGTGTGCGCGCCTGGCGCTCAAGCCCGCGCTCTGCGCGTCCAGATCGGCAGGCGGGGGGACCTGTGCCTGAAGCTCCGCCAATTTGCGCAACAATTCACGGTCCGCCGCGTCGTTGTCCTGGAGGCGAAGTTCCACGCGCGAGAGCTCGCGATCGCAAAGTTCGGCGATCGATTTGGCCTCGTTCCGTCGCTCTACGATCGGCTTCTTCTCTTCCTCGAGCGCGGTGAGCGCCTCGGCTTGCTCTTTCGCGTTTTGCTGCCGTTGCGTCTCAATGTGCTTGATACCTTCCTCGATTTGCGAGATGCGCACCGCGACCTCCCGCTGTTCCTGCTCGAGTTTCTTCAGCGCAACGATTTCACTTCGGACCTCGGGGAAATTGATGGCCTGATCGCAGCCTTCCCGGCCGAGAGCGATCTCGCACTTTTGCAGCACGCGCTTCTCGTGCCGCAAGGCCATGCGCGTTTTTTGGCGACGGACCTTCAGCCCGATTTCGCGTAAGCCAGTGCGGATGAAGCTCACAGTGGAAACGCTACTTGTAGCCGCGGCTGTGCCAAGTGCCCTTGTCGCGACGGAGACGGCTTGCTAAAATGACATGACCGTCCAGGCGATTGAACATTTTCTCCGGACAACACCCTTTCAACAGATCTGCTTGAACACTGCCTCGGGGGAAGCTTACACCGTTCCGCCTTCGGATTTGTGACGTTTTCGCCAAGTCGCACCGGCAACATCTACAGTAGCGACGGGGAGTA
This sequence comes from Chthoniobacterales bacterium, assembly GCA_013694945.1. Classification (GTDB taxonomy): domain Bacteria; phylum Verrucomicrobiota; class Verrucomicrobiia; order Chthoniobacterales; family UBA10450; genus JACCTI01. The sequence continues at coordinate 1,997 of JACDBM010000027.1, read as the reverse complement.
CTTCAGCACGCTCGATGTTCTCACAGTCACTGATCGTTAGCCGATCCTGGAATCAAACGGCGCCTAATCAAAGCGTCTCTCGTTTATTCTTCCTCGCTCAGCTTCGCGAGGACGTTGAAATCCTCCAGCGTTGTTGTATCGCCCGTCACGGTTTTGCCACTTGCGATTTCCTTTAAGAGCCGCCGCATGATCTTGCCGCTCCGGGTTTTCGGCAGCGCCTCCGCAAATCGGATTTCATCCGGCTTTGCGATGGCTCCGATGTGTTGGCCGACATGGTTACGGAGTTCTTCTTTCAAGGCAGGAGTCGCCTTCACTTCGCCTTTCACGGTGACGAACGCCACCACGCCCTGGCCTTTGAGTTCGTCGGGACGTCCGACAACCGCGGCTTCCGCCACCTGCGGGTGGCTGACTAATGCGCTTTCGATCTCCGACGTGCCTAGCCGATGCCCGGCAACGTTCAGCACGTCGTCAATGCGGCCGACGATCCAGAAATAGCCCGCTTTATCGCGGCGCGCCCCGTCCCCGGTGAGATAGCTCCCTTCGAACTCGCTCCAGTATTGCTTCTTGTAGCGATCCTTGTCGCCGTAAATTGTGCGCAACATCGACGGCCAGGGCCTCCGCACGATCAGCTTGCCTCCGACGTTTGGCCCCACCTCATTACCCGCTTCGTCCACGATCGCGGCGTCCACTCCGAAGAACGGAAGTGTCGCGCTTCCGGGCTTCGTCGCGATTGCCCCTGGCAACGGCGTAATCATGATCGCTCCGGTTTCCGTTTGCCACCAGGTATCGACGATGGGACAGCGGCCGCCGCCGACCTTCTCGTGATACCACATCCAGGTCTCCGGATTGATCGGCTCACCGACTGAACCGAGAAGGCGCAGGGAAGAAAGGTCGTGTTTCTTCACCCAGGCGTCGCCCCAGCGGATGAACGCTCGGATCGCCGTCGGAGCGGTGTAGAGAATGTTGACGCTGTATTCCTCGATGATGCGCCAGAAGCGATCGGGTTCCGGCCAATTCGGAGCGCCTTCATACATCAGTGTCGTTGCGCCGTTCGCGAGCGGTCCGTAGACGACATAGCTGTGGCCGGTCACCCAGCCCACATCGGCTGTGCACCAATAGAGGTCGTCCTCCCGCAGATCAAAAACATACTTCGTCGTGGAGTAAACCCCGACCAGATAACCGCCGGTTGTATGCAGGATTCCTTTCGGCTTCCCAGTCGAGCCACTCGTGTAAAGGAGGAAAAGTGGATGCTCGCTGTCGAGCGGCGTGGGCGGGCAATTCGCGTCTACGTATTCGAGTTCTCGATGCCACCAGACGTCGCGGCCTTCTTCGATATGCACGTCGTTGCCAGCGCGCCGGAAGACAATCACGCGCTTGATCGATGTCCCACCCCGCAGTGCGTCGTCCACGTTTTTCTTCAGCGGCACAATCGCGCCGCGGCGATAACCACCATCGGCCGTGATGAGCGCGATCGCCCCGCTGTCGGCAATTCTGTCGCGAATGCTGTCCGCGCTGAAGCCGCCAAAGATGACCGAGTGCACCGCGCCAATTCGCGCGCAGGCCAGCATGGCGATGGCTGCTTCGGGGATCGTCGGCATGTAAATGATCACCCGGTCGCCTTTGCGGATGCCATTCCGCTTCAGGACATTCGCGAAGCGGCAAACATCGCGATGCAACTGCTGGTAAGTCAGCGCGCGCTTGTCGCCTGGTTCGCCTTCCCACAGGATTGCCGCCTTGTTTCGATTCGGTCCGCTTAGGTGCCGGTCGAGGCAGTTCTGTGAGATGTTGAGCTTGCCGCCTGCAAACCACTTCGCAAATGGCGGCTTCCATTCCAAGACCGTCTTCCACGGCGTCTGCCAAACGAGCTCGCGCGCTTCGCGCGACCAAAATCGTTCCGGCGATTTGATCGATTCACGATGCATCCGGAGGTATTGGTCCAGGGTGGCGATGCGGGCGCGCCGCGCGAAATCCCGCGTTGGTTTGAAGACCCGCTTCTC
>JACDBM010000022.1 GCA_013694945.1 Chthoniobacterales bacterium | reverse complement strand
TCGCGAGTTCCTCGAGCGCTTCCGGCGCTATCGGGCAGTCACCGATTTTGGTTCCCGCAGCTGCCATGGCGCTTTGCAGATCATTGAGAATCCAATTCGCGATGCTCTTCGGTCTCGCTGCGCCACGCGCCGCCCGCTCGAAATACGCCGCCAGCTCGAGATCGTTCGCAAGGATGCCCGCATCGTAGGCGGTCACATTGTATAGCTCGATAAAACGCGTTCGCTTCGCTCGCGGCAGCTCGGGCAGACGTGGTCTCACGTCGTCCAGCAGCTTCGCCGTCTTGACTGGCACCAGATCGGGATCTGGAAAATAGCGGTAGTCGTGCGCGAATTCTTTCGTTCGCATGAGAAAGGTCTGGCCCGCTTCGTCATTCCAACCGCGTGTTTCCTGCTGCAACTTATCACCACGGGCGAGGGCGGCAGTTTGGCGTTGCACTTCGTAGGCCAGCGCGCGTCGGACGCCGCTGATCGAGTTCATGTTCTTAATCTCAATCTTCGCGCCGAGGACCTGTTCTTCCGCTGCGCGCACCGAAACATTGCAATCGCAACGGAGCTGCCCTTTTTCCATCTCGGCATCGCTCACGCCGCCGTAGATTAGGATCTGTTTCAGGGCGGTGAGAAACGCGAATGCTTCCTCCGGCGAGTTAATCTCGGGCTGGGTGACGATCTCCATCAGGGGCGTACCGGCACGATTGAAGTCGATCCCGGTGCTGTTCTCGAAATGGAAGCTCTTCGCGACATCTTCCTCGAGGTGAATCCGGACAAGCGCTACCTCCTTCTCCAAAATCACGGTGTTCTTTTGCGCGTCCTTCGGAAAGGCGAGAGCGTGCAGGGCAACGCTGCCGTTCGTGCAGAGCGGCTGATCGTATTGCGTAATCTGATAATTTTTCGCGACGTCGGGATAGAAGTAATTCTTCCGGTCGAATTTGCTGACGGCGGGAATGTCACAGCCGAGCATCAGTCCAGTCAGGACGGTCATCCGCAGCGCCTCGTGATTCATGACCGGCAAAGCGCCAGGGACTCCGAGACAAATGGGACAGGTATGCGAATTCGGAGCCGCGCCGAATTCCACCGCACACGAGCAAAACATCTTCGAGCGCGTCTTCAACTGCACGTGAACTTCGAGGCCAATGGAGGTCAGATACATGCCGGCGGCGGAAGCAGTCGGGCCGCAGATGAACACAGATGAAACACAGATTCAAAAAAGAAGAGCGCTTCTGAACTCCTCATCTGCGTGAATCTGTGTTCATCTGTGGCGAGGCGCGTGCGCTCACAACCAAGACGCATTCTTTCTCCTCCTGGCTCGCGCTTCACCTGAAAGAGACGTTAGCGACGAGACGGGCCGAGCCACACAGCTAACAGGCCTAGTCCTGCCACCGCGCAGCCAAGCAGCATGCCAGTAGAGCCTCCGTCGGGGACGCCCGCGGGGCTTAGCAGATAAGTGTGAGTCTGGCCATCAAAGAAGCCAAGTGCGAGTATTTGCCCATGTTCATTAATGTCTACCGCGGTGTCGAAGTGGAAGCCCAAGGAGGGATTGATGAGGCTGTCAAGAGCCTGCATGCCTTCCGCTGTGGTGTAGACGAATGCCGTGTCCCTGCCGTGCGTCTCACCCGCGCCAAGATGACGCCAGCATCATTGATAACATACGCGTAGCTCATTGTGGCGGGCGACAAAACCCCGAGGTCGGTCAATGCTCCGCCGTCAGGAGCACTAACAAAAGCATGATTGCGGAAACTGCCTTCGAACGAAGAGAACCCGACGACTTGCCCCAGATTGTTGACGTCTGTCGCGTGAGAATAGATTCCACCGAGTGTCCCAAGATCTCTCAGCGCACCGCCGTTCGGCGCGCTCAAAAAGGCATGTTCACCAATCACGCCGCCCACAAGGCTCGATCCCGCAACCTGGCCGAAGTCGTTGATCGCGGACGCACCCGCCGATAGCCCGCCCGGCAGAGCTCCGAGAAAGTGAAATTGTCCGCTCTTATCGACGAGGAATGGGCGGGAGATATCTTCGAGTGTGAAGCCAACTGTCTGGCCCCTGTTATTCACGTCGAGGGCAAGGCCCAAAACTCCGAGATCCCTCGGCGCAGCGCCCTGACTCCCGGTTACGAACGGGCGCAACAAATAGTCCGTGCGGCTGTAGAAAGTCCCAGCGCTTGCCCGGCGTTGTTGATCCCGCTGGGGGTAACCTCTGTTCCTGACAGCGGAAATGGTCCAAGTACATGGAAACCTTTGCCATTAGTGCCAGTGAGGAAGGCGTTTCCATCACTTTGTGGAGTAGAATATCCATACCCAATAAGTTGGGCAGAGTCATTGAGAGCTCGACCTACGACGGGGCCAACATCAAAAACCGTATAAGCAAATGGCGTAGCCCATCCCAACGTGACCAGCGCGAGATAAAACGCGCCGCCCAGTGCACCCACCCTCAGACCCTTCATGTGCATGCCGCTAAGCTTCATCGTTCGCGAGCTTCGTGTCGAAACAAAAAGAGGCGAGGTCATCACCCGAGCCCGCAATATTCTTCGTTTGCGCAGTTCGTGGCGAAGTGGCGCTGAGGCAGAGAACAACTGACCGGTTATCTCCTTCTGTACAGATGAGAGAACCGGACGGTGCGGCGCGGCTCTCCTATTGTCTGCCCTCGATCACGTCCGCGAGCGCATTCACCTGATAGACTTGCGCAGCGCTTCACTGATTGCAGCGGAATCGACGCTAACGCTCCAGAGAATCTCGAGCCACTGCGGTGTCGGCTGAATCCTGACGAGTAGTATTGAGGCCGCCGTCCTTGCCGGCCGCATAATCCAGCGCTGCCTTGAAATCGAACTTCTTCAGCTGTGCCGCCAGCTCGGGATCATTCGCAGCTTCAATCAGGCGCTCGTCTTGCATCAGTTCGAGAAGCCTTCCCTCCTCCAGCATGTGTGTAATCTCGGGATCAGCGCGCAAAGCGAGAAGCTTTGGGTTGTCAGCCAGCTCAGCGACCCCGGGATAAGAAAGAAAGCGCAAGGCGCGTTCCGGCTTCGAAAAGACTTCGCCTGCTTTGGCCAGCGTCTCGTAAA
>JACDBM010000010.1 GCA_013694945.1 Chthoniobacterales bacterium | reverse complement strand
GATGTTGATGATTGCGCGTCTCGACTGTGCAAAGCACGTGGACAGCGGAGACATCAGATCCGGCAAAGGCGCGATCGTGCACCACTTGTTTGATGCTGGCGCCCGTAGACGCGATCTGCTTTGTCAGATCCGCCAGACCGCCAGGCCGATCGCTGATCATGGCCGTGAAGCGGCCAAGCCGTCCATCCGCGACCAAGCCGCGCTCGATTACTCGGCTAAGCACGTTTGGATCGATATTTCCGCCGCAGAGGAGCAGAACAACACGCCGGCCGGCGAGCTCCGGAAGTTGTCCGGACAAACAGGCGGCGAGAGGAGTTGCCGCCGCTCCTTCGACGACACCCTTCTCGAGCTCCACGATGCGAAGAATCGAAACAGCAATCTGTTCTTCACTAACCATGAGACAGCGGTCGACGCGATCCTTCGCGATGGCGAACGCGTTGCTCCCGACTTGCGGAATTGCCAGGCCGTCTGCAAGCGTCGCCTGGGTCGGAATGCGCGTGGGCTTGCCCGCGTGTAATGCGGCCGAAAAGCTCGCCACGCCATCTGCCTCGACCGCGATGATCATCGTCTGCGGACGCAATGTTTTCACTGCCAGGGCAACACCGGCGAGGAGGCCGCCTCCACCCACCGGCACGATGATGGCATCCACGTCCGACACCTGCTCGAGAATCTCAATTCCCATCGTGCCCTGGCCGGCAATGATCGCGGGATCATCGTAGCCGTCGATGTATGCGAGGCCGCGCTCATGCGCGATCTCATGCGCGTGGGTCTTGGCTTCGCCGAAATCTTTCCCGTGCATCACGACGGTCGCGCCGAGCTTTTGGCAATTGCTCACCTTGATGAGCGGCGCGAACTTCGGCATCACGACTGTTGCAGGCACGCTGAGCAGCTTGCCCTGATATGCGAGCGCCTGCGCGTGATTGCCGGCGGAGGCCGCGATCACGCCGCGCTTCTGCTGATCCGCCGAGAGCTGAGCAAGGGCATTGCGTGCTCCGCGTTCTTTGAAGCTTCCGGTGCGCTGGAGGTTGTCGAGCTTGCAAAAGATCTCCATACCGGTGAGCTCGCTCAAGGGGATGGACTGCGGGCAGGGTGAGTAATAAATCGCGCCTTGGATCCGCTCGCGTGCCGCTTCGATGTCCGGGAATGTGGTCACGCGTGTTGAATATACCGCCCGCCGCATAGCGGCAATGCTTCGCTTGACGGCTCGCGCGGAGAGCGGTCGCGCTTTCGTCTAACGAGCGACGAAATCCAGGGCCTCTCGCACCTTTAACGCGAGTTGGCCGGGATCGAACGGCTTCGGCAGAAAGAACATTCCACTCCGTCCGGGCGTGCTGCCTTGCGATGATTCATCGAGATAACCGGAGATGAACACCACCTTTGTTCTTGGGCTGGTTTTTCGCAGCCACTCGGCGAAATCGCGCCCGCTCATGTGCGGCATGACAATGTCGGTGAGTAGAAGATGAATCTTGCGATCCGCGGTCTGGGTGATCAGTCGCTGGGCGTCATCGCTATTCGCTGCTTCGATCACGTCATAGCCGAGCCCGCGCAAGACACGCACGGAAATGTGACGGACTCCGATGTCGTCCTCGAGCACGAGCACGGTCTCCGTCCCGGTGGGCGCTTTTTTTGCGGCGGGGCGCTTGTAGCTTGGTGGAGGCGGCGCTGGGACTTTCGGGATGTAAATGGTAACCGTCGTTCCCTTGCCGAGTTCGCTCTGCACACGAATATCGCCGCCGCTTTGGCGCAAAATGCCGTAGCTCGTCGCGAGTCCGAGTCCGCTGCGCTGGGCATCGTGTTTGGTGGTGAAAAATGGCTCGAAAAGACGCACCTTCACTTCGTCGGTCATGCCGGATCCGTTGTCCGTCACCCTGATCGAAACATAATCTCCCGGCGCCAGCTCAAGCGAGGAGCCGTTCGGGGAAGCGCCAGCGGCAATGTGCAGATTGCCCGTCGCGAGCGTAAGGCAACCGCCGGTGGGCATCGCGTCGCGCGCGTTGACGACGAGGTTCAGAATGATCTGCGTGATCTGACCGGGATCGACTTTGATAAAGACGCCGCCTTTCGCAGACTGCAGATCACAATCGACGGAAATATTCTCGCCGAGAAGAGGAAGAAGCGAACGGTCCAGCCTGGCGAGAAGGGTGTTCACTTCGAGCACGCGCGCATCCATCGGATGCTTGCGGCTGAAGGCGAGTAGCTGCGCAGTGAGCGCAGAAGCGCGGTCGGCGGCGTTCCGGATTTCTCCGAGGTGCGCCGCGATCTGACCTTTAACCGCGGGCTCGCAGAGAAGCAGATCGCTGTAGCCGAGGATGGTGGTAAGGAAATTGTTGAAGTCGTGGGCGACGCCGCTCGCGAGCTGGCCGAAGGCTTCCATCTTTTGCGAGTGGCAAAGCTGATCCTGCAGTTGCTTGCGAGCGGTGATGTCCATGAGCGAGCCGACAAAGCGGATCGCCTGCGCACCGCCGTTGCGCACAATGGTGGCGCGTTCGAGCAACTGCGCGTAAGCACCGTCCGCGCGACGGAAGCGGTATTCACCACTCCAATGATCCGCTCCGGAGAGCGCTTCGCGAATGCTCGTGGCGATGCGGGGCCGATCCTCTGGATGAACGTGGTGCTGCCAGAAATCGATCTCGCACGTGCTCAGCGACGTGGCGTAGCCGAGCAGACTCTCCAGTCCTTGCGGCCAGCGGAGCTTGCCGCTTTTTACATCCCAATCCCGAACAGCATCATTCGTAGCCCGGGCAGCAAGCGTAAGATATTCCGCGCTTTGAGACGTTCCGTCTTCGATTGTCTCGCGATCAATTTCATGAGCAGTCGTCGGGAGCAACGTGCTGGTTGATTTCTGCGGGAGGGATGGTTGCGGCGCGATGGATTGGTTCCGAACTTCGTTCGCTAGTTGCATGTGATGGAGGCCGCCGGCACCCGCGCCTGAATGAAGCTAGTCGCATGCCTTTGCTCCTTCGTGGCGGCACTTCGCGCGTGCCCGCCGAAGATAATTTTGCGATCCGATTTCAGGGGACGCGCTCATGCCATAACGCAGCTAAAAAACCAGAAACTAATCGTCACTGGCGCGAACCCCGCTATTTCCACCGGCGCCGATGTCTCGGAGAGGCAGCGCCACGGTTTGCTCAGCCTTCCGCACGTGGAACGCGAGCTTCACGTAACGGGCTTCCACGCCGACAAGTGATAAGTTGAAGAGTCGTTTGTTCGCGAAGCTGATATGTCCATCGACTTCCACCCATTTGCCGCTGGCGGCCGGGAGTTGCTCATTCGAGACGGAAATTTTCAGTTCGCCAGCAGCGGTCGAATTTTCATTCACAAGAATGAACCGGTCGAGCAGGCAGTCTGTTGGCTGCCGGACGATGAAAGTGGTCTGGCCTTCCTGGAGCGCGCAACTCAAAGTGCCGTCGTCCATCATGATCGCGGGAGCGCCTTCGTTCCCATCGGAGGCGGTCCCGATCTCTTTCACCCTGCCGTCTGGCGTGGTGCACTCGATTTGCGCTCCGATGTTGTTGCGAGCCGGATTTTTGGCTTCGTTGCTTCCGTTCTCGAGCTCAGCTGCGAAGATCGAGCCAAAAACCGCAGCGATGAGAATGAAGCTGAGAATGCCCACCGACTTTCGGACGCGACAGTCTGGATGTGAAGAGCTTTTCATCTCGCTTCTGCATGGAAAGCTTAGACTGCGCCAGTGTTCTCAAGATTTCTACAAGCTCCCGGGCGGGCAGAAACTGTGGTCGATTTTTCCGTGTGCGCTGCGGAGAGCGAGTCAACCTGCCGGGTCTCCGTAAGTTCTTGCCGGAGAAGCTGCGCATCCGGCAACAACGAACGTTTTTCGGCCAGGGATTGCCACTGAATTCGACTATGCCTTTCAGTTAGTACCTTGCGGCCACCGCATGAAGACAAAGGTTGTGATCGTCAGTCCCTCCCTGGGTGCTTACGGGGGGATCGAAGCCTTCGTGCTCGCGGTGGCAGACGCGGTCCGGCGCGAGTCCGACATGGAAGTGCGGATTTGTATTAAGCGCGTGCCGGGATTCGCGCTGCAGCCAAGTCTCAAGACGATGCTGCAAGGCGAAAACGTGATCTATACCGATCCCGGCGCGGATCGCGATCTCATCGAGACGATTCGCTGGTCCGACGTCGTCCACCTGCAAAACGCGACCGCAGATGTCGCGTTTTTCGCGAAGTTGTTTCGCAAACCGCTCGCCATCACGATTCATAACCACATGATGCGCGAGCTGACGCCGCACCATCTTTTATGCCGCTTCGTCGCCGCGATGGCCGACGAACGTTGGTATAATTCGCAGTTCGTCTGGGACACTTGGGAGCCGCGCCGGAAACGTAGCGGGAGCAGAAAGGTGCCGACGGTCTCGAAGTTGCCCGATGGCTGGACGCCACCTGGGGAGCGCCGGGGGTTCGTCTTCCTGGGCCGCTGGATCGCAAACAATGGAGTGGACACTCTGGTGGACGCCTATGCAGTGGCGAAACTTGATCGCGAGGAGTGGCCGCTCGTCCTGATGGGTGACGGGCCGCTGCGGAAACTGATCGAGTACGCGATTGCCCGGCGTGAGATCGGCGGAATCCAAGTGTTGGGGTTTGTGGATGAACCGAGAAAAGCCGAGCAGATCAAAAACTCGCGCTGGATGGTGATTCCGTCGAACACGAACCAGGGTTTCGGGCTCACAGCCGTGGAAGCGCGACATCTCGGCGTACCCTGCATCATCACG
>JACDBM010000407.1 GCA_013694945.1 Chthoniobacterales bacterium | reverse complement strand
GAAGCATTGGCCTCCTCCAGCGGCATGCCAGCCCTTTGCGTGCTTCGAAATTGGCGCAACCGTAGTTCGCTGAGGCCGCGGGAAAGGGCCTCGTGCTTCTGTGTCTCAGCCCGAATAATGTCGACGTACTCGAGCCCCGATTGCCGGTAGAGCCGCAAATTGGCGAGGTTCTGGCCAAAAAACCCGAATCCTTCGCGAAAGAGGAAGACCGTAATGAGCGTGAGAACCACCAGCGCGACGAGCGCGTTGCTGCCAAAGAATACCTTGATCGCATTCTCGGCTCCCGCGCGGCTCCTAACGGAGCGGACCCGTTCTGGAATCGGGGACGGCGATTCTGCGAGAGCTTCCATCGCGTTGAACATCACCGGAGAGGTTCAGGCGCGGCAACGCCGGAAATGTTACGATTCTGTGACGCCGACCTCGTCCGGCAGCCTCCGGGAGGCCGGCACGATCGGCAGCAGCACACTGATGGTCGCCCCGTGCCCGATCTCGCTCTCCGCCTGCACCGAGCCGCCGTGCAACTGTGCGATGTGTTTTACAATCGAAAGCCCCAGCCCTGTTCCTCCGAGCTGCCGGCTGCGCGCCTTGTCCGCGCGATAAAAGCGCTCGAAAACGCGGGGCAGATCGCGCGTGGGAATCCCGATGCCCTCGTCCGCGACGGCGATGCGGACCTGATCGCCGCGCCGCTCGGCTTTGAGCCAAATCTTACCTTCCGGTTGCGAATACTTCACGGCATTGTCGAGCAGGTTGTAGACGACCTCCTGCAATCGGTTCTCGTCCGCCGAGATGATCGGCAGATCGGCCGGCGCATCGAGCGAAGCCTCCAGCAGTTTCGCCCCGAAACGCTTCTCCCAATCGCGCAGAATGCCGCCGAGAAAGTCGGGCAGATAAATCCCGGTGAATTCCAGCCGCGCACCGGGAGATTCCAGTTGCGCCAGGCTGAGGATATCCTCGACCAGGAGCGTTAGTCGCTCGGCGTGTCGGTCCATCACTTCGAGAATGCGGATCAACTCACCGGGCGGCTGCCGCGGATCGTCGAGAAGCGTTTCCAGATAACCGCGAAAGATCGAGAGCGGAGTCCGCAGTTCGTGGGAGACGTTCGCCACGAAGTCCCGCCGCATCGCTTCCACCTGCTGCATCTGGCTGATGTCGCGGAATAAAACGACCGCGCCTGTTTTGCCTTCCTCCGAGCGAAACGGCACCGCACTGACTTCGACATGCGATGGCGAATCGGTCCCGCGCGTTACCTTAATCACGTCGCGCTGCACTTCTCCACTCGTGAGCGACCGGGTGATCGCAAGATCCACGGCGGCGTCGCGAGTCGCTTCGAGCATCGACACGCCCGCGCCGGTGCCGGTCGTAAACAGGCGCTGAAACTCCGCGTTCATCAGCTGGAGGCGGCGTTGGTCGTCTACTACAGCGAGACCGTCCGGCAGGGCGCCCAGAATAGCCTCGACACTGCGCAGCCCCTCGGTCGTGGAGCGTTGCAGCTCCTGCTGACGCTCCGCGAGTTTCCCAAGCGCCAGACCGAGCACATTGGCACGCGGATTCGCTGTCATCAGCAATTTGCGCGGCTTCTCGCTCTGCACGACCGCGCTGACAAGATCTTCCAGTTCCCGCCACGGCTGGATCCACCGGCGCCAGACGACGAGGGCTGCGAGGGCGAGAAGGACCGCCGTCGCGAGCCAAAGCGCGAGCGAACCGATCATCGAACATCGCGCAGCCGGTAACCGAAGCCACGCACGGTTTCGATCGCGTCGGCTGCTTTGCCTAGTTTTTTCCGCAGCCGGCGCACGTGAGTGTCGACGGTGCGGGTGTCGATCAAGCTCTCGTAGCCCCAAACCTCGTTCAGCAGCCGGTCGCGCGTCTGCACCCGGCCGCGGCGCAGCATAAGCATGCTGAGGAATTTGAACTCCACGCTCGTGAGACGCACTGTCTTGCCGTGGACCGCGACGTGGTGGCGCGCCGGATCCACCGTAATCGGCCCCACCGTGAGCTTCTCTTCCGCGACCTCTTCCTTGCCGCGACGCATAATGGCCTTCATCCGCAGCACGATCTCACGCGGGCTGAACGGCTTGGTCACGTAATCGTCCGCCCCGACTTCCAGGCCAACAATGCGATCGATCTCCTCGGCCTTGGCTGTCAGCATGATGATGGGAATGTGGCGCGTGGCGGCATCGCTCTTCAATACCTTGCAAACTTCGAGACCTGGCATCTTCGGCAGCATCAAATCGAGGATGATCATTGCCGGCAATTGCTCGCGCGCCTGCCGCAGGCCGCTCGCACCATCCGCTGCGGTCAGGACGCTAAATCCGCCCGCCTTTTGCAGCGCCAGGGTCAGCATATCCACGACGTCGTGTTCGTCCTCGATGAGGAGGATCTTGTTGCTGGGCGCGGAGTTCATCGGCTAAATCATTCCGTCGCAGGGC
>JACDBM010000396.1 GCA_013694945.1 Chthoniobacterales bacterium | reverse complement strand
CGGAAGAGATTGAGCGCTTCGTCGCTCCCGCCTCGCGAAAGCAACGTCTTGCGGAAGCGGTCGCCGTTCTCGCGCGTGAGGCCGCCGTGCTGGTTGAACCATTCCACTGTGTCGGCGTCCAGCACTTCGCTCCAGATGTAACTGTAGTAACCGGCCGAATATCCGCCCGAGAAGCTGTGCGAGAAGTAGGTGCTGCGATAACGCGGCGGCACCACCGGCAGATCAGTTCCGGCCTTTTCCAAGGCTTCCTCCTCGAACGCAAGCGTGTCGTTAGGCACTTCCTCAGGCTTTAGTTGATGCCAGGCCTGATCAAGGAGCGTGGAAGCAAGATACTCCGTCGTCTTGAAACCCTGATTGAAATTTTCCGCCGCAAACACCTTGTCCAGCAGTTCCGCCGGCATCGGCTCGCCGGTCTGGTAATGTTTCGCATAATTCTTCAACACCTCCGGCCAGGTGCGCCACATCTCGTTCACCTGCGAGGGGAATTCGACGAAATCGCGCGGCACGCTCGCCCCGCTGAAGCGCGGATACTTCACGTCCGAAAACATGCCGTGAAGCGCGTGACCGAACTCATGGAACATCGTCTTGACCTCGTCCCAAGTCATCAAGGTTGGCTCGCCTTCGGGCGGTTTGGGAATGTTGAGATGATTCGCAATCACGGGCCTGGTCCCGAATAATTTCGATTGCCCAACGTAAGCGCTGGCCCAGGCGCCGCCGCGTTTCGAGGGGCGCGCATAAAAGTCGGCCACGAAGAGGGCGAGCGGCTTGCCATCGGCCTCGAAGACTTCGAAGACGCGGACGCTCGGCTCATAAACGGGCAGATCCTTGCGCTCCTTGAAGGTGAGGCCGTACTCCTTGCCTGCGGCAAAGAAGACGCCGTCAATCAGAACGCGATCCAATTCCAGATACGGGCGGAGCTGCGCTTCATCGAAAGCGTAGCGCGCTTTCCGGACCTGCTCGGAGTAAAAATCCCAATCCCACGGTGCGAGTTGAAAACCCCCCTTTTGCTCGTCGATCACTGCCTGCATGTCCGCGATTTCCTGGCGCGCGTTTGCGACCGCGGGCGGCGTGATGTCCGCCAGCATCTTGTTCACAGTCTCCACATTGCCCGCAGTCTGATCCTCGAGCTGATGCGCGGCATGGTTTGCGTATCCGAGTAATTTCGCGCGTTCCGCCCTTAGCTTCGCAATGCGCGAGACCTCTTCGCGATTGTCCCACTCCCCGCCTTTGCTGTTGCGAGCGAGCGATGCTTCCATGATTCGCTGGCGCAACGCGCGGTTCTTCAGCGACTCGAGGGGAGGCTGGCTGGTCGTGTTCTGGAGGCGGAGGACAAACTTGTCCTCCTTCTTCTCATCCTTGGCCGCGGCCGCCGCAGCCGCGATCGCGTTCTCCGGCAATCCATCGAGCTCCTCGCGCGTGTCGACGACGATCGAAGATGCGTTTTTTTCCTTCAGCACGTTCTGTTCAAAGGTGGTTTGCAACGTGGCCAGCTCGGAGTTGATCGCGCGCAGTCTGGTTTTATCGGCTTCCGAGAGTTTCGCGCCCGCGCGGACAAAATCCTTGTAGTAGCGTTCCAGGAGAAACTTCGATTCCGGATCGAGCCCGAGCTTCTCGCGTTCATTGAACAGGCTCTGGATGCGAGCGAAGAGCGGCCCGTTCAAGCGGATGGCATCGCGGTGCGCGGATTGTTTCGGCGAGAGTTCCTTGTCGATCCGTTGCATCTCGGGATTGGTGTTGGCGCCGTTCAAATTCGAGAACGTGCGCTCCGCCCGTTGCAGCAAGCGGCCAGTGCGCTCCAGTTCCACGACCGTGTCCTCGAAGGTCGGCTTCTCTTTGTTCCCAGCGATCCGTTCGACTTCCTTCAGCTGTTCCGCCATCCCCTGCTCGACCGCCGGCTGGAAGTGCTCGTCTTTGATCTGATCGAACAGCGGAAATTGATAGGGCAACGTGCTTTCGGCCAGCAACGGGTTTGCATTCGGCGCGGATTTCTCTGCGGGCGCGGGATCGGCGGCCTTGGCAGTCGCAGCGGTGAGGAATGTAGTCATGGTGAGCAAGCCAAGGAGATGGTCAGGCTTCATAGGTCTTGAGATTCGGTGCGGCTCCCTTGGCAACCATACCGGAGACTCAATAAGGAGCGGAGCGCAACGCGCGCAAGTTGCGGAAGCGGGCAGTGATCCAGATACCTCAAATGCGGCGGAGTGAACCGCGATTGCGAGCTTCACCCTCACCCTACCCTCTCCCGTCGGGAGAGGACGGACGCGATAGCGCCCGGTGAGGGGATGGTGTTGCATTGAACTGTGCCACGATCCGGAAGCGACTCGACACGGCGTTCTCATCGCCGCGTGCTCTAGCCGGAGGGACGCGCTTCCTCACGTCTTTGGACGAGCAGAAGCTCGTCCCTCCGACGAGCTCCTGAGCTACGAATCGTGTCAAAACTCTCCAACTGCACCGCACTGCTGCGATGGAACAGAGGAATCCAACAAATTTCCTGCGGCGGTTTGCGGGAGTCTGGGTAGCGCATGCTTGCAGCGTGCTGGTTTCCGCATTCTGCGGAAACGAACTTAAGCGCAAGTGTCCATCCTACGCGTCGCGCCGTAGTTTCCTCGGCAAAGCGGACAGCTATTGTTTCCCTTGATGAGAAACGTTACGAGAATGCTTTGTCGTGGTTCTGGGCTGGCGCGGCCTTCGACCGTTTCTCCTTCTACGTCCACACATTGACATGGCCGCCAAACTCGAGACCAAAATTGCTGCCGGCGCACTCCTTACTTTGCTGGTGGTCGGTATGGTCTGCGTGCTCTCCTACCAGAGCATCCGTCACGCGAGCGCGACGTCGCAAATGGTTGCGCA
>JACDBM010000387.1 GCA_013694945.1 Chthoniobacterales bacterium | reverse complement strand
TTCAAATTCGAAAACTGCGTCCGCGCGCGCTTTTGCGCCGATGAGCAGCCGAGGTTAGTCTCGCCCCGGCATGAGCAGCGAGAAGAATAAACCCGAAGTCCGGTTTACCGGCGTGGGGGTTTCTTCCGGGATCGCTCGCGGCACAATTTACGTCGTGCGCGACGACTTCGAGGATGTGGTGCGCTACCGGATTCAGCCGAGCGAAATCGCTGGCGAGATCGGTCGGTTCGAGACGGCGCTCATTCAAACTCGCGCCCAAATCCTGGAGATGCAGCAGCAGATCGCGGAGGCGATCGGAGCGAAGGACGCGGGGATTTTCGACGCGCATCTCCTGGTGGTGGAGGATCGGACGTTGATCGATGAGGTGCTGCGCAAGCTGGAGACGGATCTGTGCAACGTCGAGTTCATCTTCCAGGAAGTTGCCACCCATTATGCCGAGACGCTGGGGAAGATCGACGATCCTTATCTCCGCGAGCGCGCGCTGGACATTCAGGATGTGACGCGCCGGGTGGTGCGAAATCTGCAAGGCAAGGCGCCCAAGGCATTTCTCGGCCTGACAACTGAGCACATCCTGGTCGCGCACAACATCACGCCTTCCGATACGGCGACGATGAACCGCGAGCACGTGCTCGGTCTGGCCACGGATCTAGGCAGCCGCACATCCCACACCGCGATCATGGCGCGGTCGCTTGAAATCCCGGCGGTCGTCGGGTTGCACGATGTAACGGGGAAGCTCGAGACCGGGCAGGAGGTGCTGCTCGACGGCTACAACGGTCTCCTGATCCTGAATCCCACGGCTGAGACGCTCTGGCTTTACGGGGAATTGAAACACCGCAAAGAACTCGTCGCGGAACAGCTGACGGGACTGCGCGAAACCATTTCGACAACGCGAGACGGCCGCCACGTTGTCCTTTCCGCCAATATCGAATTGCCGGACGACGTCCACTCCGTGACGGAAAACGGAGCGGAAGGCATCGGTCTCTACCGCACGGAGTTTCTTTACTTGAATCGGCCAGTCCTGCCGACGGAGGAGGAGCAATATGAAACCTACCGGACGGTGGCGGAGCGGGTCGCGCCCCATCCCTTGATCATCCGGACGTTCGATCTCGGTGGAGACAAAATCGCCACGGGGATGGAAGCGGACGATGAACAAAACCCGTTCATGGGGCTGCGGGCGATCCGATTCTGTCTGAAAAATCTGGCCATCTTCAAGTCGCAATTGCGCGCGATCCTGCGGGCGAGTGCGGCGGCTGGAAACGTGAAGATCATGTTTCCGATGATTTCCGGAGTGCATGAACTGCGCCAGGCACTTGCGGTGCTGGAAGAGTGCAAGACAGAATTGCAGCGGGATGGCGTGCCCTTTAGCAGCAAGACGGAAGTCGGTGCGATGATCGAGATTCCGAGTGCGGCGTTGTGCGCGGAAGCGCTCGCGCGCGAGGTGGATTTCTTCAGTATTGGCACGAACGATTTGATCCAATATGCGATCGCGGTTGATCGCGTGAACGAGCAGATCGCGCATCTCTATGAGCCGACGCATCCCGCAGTGATCCGGTTGCTAAAGATGGTGGCGGATGCAGCGCACGCGCGCAGCATCTGGGTTGGGGTGTGTGGTGAAATGGCAGGAGATCTTGCGATGGTGCCGCTGCTCCTGGGTCTTGGGATGGATGAACTGAGTGTGAGCGCGTCGCTCGTGCCGCGGGTCAAGCGGGCGGTGCAAAGCCTCTCAGTGCCGGAATGCGAGCAGCTCGTCCAGGACGCAATGGCGCTTGAGGAACCGGCCGAGATCCTGGGGCGTTGCACCGAGGTGGCGCAGCGCCATTACGCCGACCTCATCGGATGACCGAGGCAAGGAACGCAGTCCTGCTTTGACTGAAGCCATCACCGGGAATAGCGACGATCCACCAGTTCACTCGTCTTCTTCTGCCGATTCCGACCCGCCCTCCGTTTCCGGATCAGGCTTCAGGCCTTCCTCTTCCATTTTGCGGAGGACGTCTGTCATGTCATCGACTTCTTCCCAGACTTCCTGACTGACGTAGATCGGCACCTTTTGCTGCGTAGCCATGGCGATGCAATCGCTCGGGCGCCCGTCCAGCTCGACAATCTTCTTTTGCTGCAGCTCGTTCTCCGCGCGGATGATCATGCGCGCGTAGTACGTGGCGTTTTTCAGATCATTGATGATGATCCGCTCCACGTGCGCGCCCAGCGCGGTCATCAGATGTCCCATCAGATCATGAGTCAACGGCCGTTCTTTCGAGATGTCGCGCATGAACATCGTAATCGCGCTGCCAACCGTCTGATCGACGTAGATGATAAAGACCTTGTCCTGGTTCCCGAGGAACACCGCGCACCCGCCGCTGGTCGGCAAGACGGCGCGCACCTGCACCTCAATGACCGTTTTGTTCACGCGCGAACGGTATGCGGTTCGGCTGCGAAACACAAGCTGCACCCCGCCTCGCACCCGGCCGCGGCATATTTTCGCGGGCGCACTTGCATGTTCCCACCGCTGACTGATTATGCGCATTACGTTGGCCGCCGTAACCGAAAAACCAAAGACCGAGTGGGACGTGGAAGCTGCGATTTCCACCTACAACGTTGATGGCTGGGGCTCGGGTTACTTCACGGTCAATGAGGCCGGCAATGCCGAGGCCCGGCCGCTCCAGGAAGGTGGCGGATCAATCGACATCCTCGAGCTTGTCCACGAAGCCCGGGAACGCGGGCTCGCTTTCCCGCTCGTCATCCGGTTCCAGGATCTGCTGCGACACCGCGTGCAGGCTGTGAACCGCGCCTTCCAGAGCGCGATTGTTGAGTTCGGTTATCGAAACCATTACCGCGGGGTTTTCCCGATCAAAGTCAATCAACTGCGCGAGGTGATCGAAGAGATCGTTGACGCGGGTCAGGAGTTTCATTTCGGGCTGGAGGCGGGATCGAAGCCGGAGCTAATCGCCGCTCTCGCGATGCACAAGGATCTGGAGAGCCTCATCGTCTGCAACGGCTATAAAGATCGCGCTTACATTCGCTCCGCCATGCTCGGCCGGCGGCTGGGCAAGTCCGTCGTTATCGTGGTCGAGAAAATCGAGGAGCTGCAACAGACGATCCGGATTGC
>JACDBM010000381.1 GCA_013694945.1 Chthoniobacterales bacterium | reverse complement strand
ACACGCGAGGAATGGGAAGCTGTCAAACTGCCTGGCTCCTACCTGTTTACGCAGGAGCTAATGCAGGAAATCTTGAGCAAATGGTCGCGCGAAAAACTCGTGGTAATTTATGATCATCAGGGAACGCGCAGCATGGACGCGGCTGCTTATTTCCAAGGGCATGGTTTCGATAACGTGAAGAGTCTGCGCGGCGGACTCGACGCTTACAGCGCGGAAGTAGATTCGTCGCTGCCGCGCTATCATCTGGAGCAAGCATGAGGGCGGACGAGAACCTCGAAGCACGGATTGAAGCGGCGGTAAAAAACCCGCGGAACCTCGGCGAGATGGAGAATGCCGACGTGGTTGGCACTGTCGGCAGCCCGGATTGCGGCGACATGCTGCGCATGTGGATCAAGTTCAAGGAAGAAGACGGCCGCAAAATCATCGATCGTGCGAGCTTCCAGTCTTTCGGGTGCCAGACCGCGATCGCAGTAGCAAGCGTTGCGACGGAGCTGCTCGCGGGAAAAACAATTGATGAAGCCAGAACGATGTCGGGAGAAGAGCTCGCCGCTCCGCTCGGCGCGCTTCCGCCGGTGCGCATTCATTGCGCGCAGCTCGTCGAGGGAGCTTTGCGCGACGCGCTCTCGGGTGACAAACCAATGATGGCCCAACAAGAAGCCAAGGCCACATCCCCTACCTTGCTGGATCAGTTTTCGCCGAAACCTGAGGGCAAATTGAAGATTATCATGGCACAGATAAAGACGGATGAAACATAGATCAGGTGCAGTGGCTTCTTCAATTCATCCCTGTAAATCCGTGTTAAGCTGTGGCTGAAAACAAAGAAGTTTGACCATGCACGAGAACACTGAATTCACCTTGAGCCGCGACACGGAAGCGATCCAAATCCCAAGCGGCAACAAAACGATGATTCCCGCCGGAACGCAGGGGGTAATCACGCAGACCTTGGGCGGCAGCTACACGATCGCCACTTATCAGGGACTCTCGCGGATCGCAGAGAGGGATCTTGACGCGCTCGGACTGGAGAAGCCGCAGCCGCAACAAACCAACGGCACTATCGCGACGGCGGGCGCGGATGGCGAAGTAGATGATAAGGCAGTCTGGGATCAGTTACGCCAGTGCTATGATCCGGAGATCCCGGTCAACATCGTTGACCTTGGGCTGGTTTACGATTGCCAGCTGCACAAAAGCGAGAACGGCGGGACCAAGGTCGAAGTAAAAATGACGCTGACCGCACCCGGCTGCGGAATGGGCCCGGCGATCGCACATGACGCGCAGAGCAAGATCATGAGCATTGAAGGGATCGACGAAGCTCAGGTCGATCTCGTCTGGGACCCGCCATGGAACCAGAACATGATTAGCGAAGCGGGCCGCATGAAACTCGGGATGGTGTAGCTCCAGCGCTGCTGCCGCCTCGCTGCGTCACCTCGAGCCAGATCATCACCCACCGCCCATCGCGCGAATTGATTGAGAGCGCTTACCCGGAGCGGCTGCGAAGCACGCGATCACCTTCAACTCAATCGCAATCGGAGTCGGCAGCGCTCCGACTTCGACCGTCGTGCGCGTCGGGTTAGGTTTGCCGGGGCCGGCGAAATACTCCGAATAGAGGCGGTTGTAGACCGCGAAATCCTTCTTCATATCGGTGAGGAAGACCGTGACATCGACGATGTCATTCCAGTTCGCGCCGGCATCCTCAAGCACAAGTCGCACGTTCTCAAAGACGGCGCGGCATTGCTTTTCCACGTCGTAGCTGGCGATGTCACCGGTCGAGTTGAGCGCGACGCCGGGGATTTCTTTGCTGCCGCGAACTCGCGGCCCGATCCCGGAAAGGAAGAGGAGATCGCCGACGCGCCTGGCGTGCGGAAAGGCGCCGACAGGTTCCGGTGCGCGCGCGCTTTCGAAGGACTGGCTCACGTCTGATCTAAGTCTCGCTTTCTTCTATCCACAGATTACGCAGACTTTTACAAATCTTTGATCCGGAATAACGATGAAGTCCACAGCGAGAAACGATCTAAAACCCTTGCGACGGATCTCTGACTCTCAACTGGATGGCCTTAGCCTCCCGCGATCGCTCCGAGGATGACGAAGGGGTCCGCGCCTGTGGCTATCGTCCCGGGCAACGGAGCATCGACAGGCTCGTGTGAGACATCTTCTTCGCAGACAAAAAATCGCACCATGTTCCGACGTTTGTGACTGACCTGGTCTCGAATTGTGCCACGCAACATCGGGTAACGTGCTTCCAGAGCGTCGAGGATCGAGCGTTGTGTGACCGGGCCTTGCACCTCGACCGAGAGAATCGCCGGTAGATCCCGCACAATCGCAGTCCAACTATCGCCGCCGTCGGCAGACGCGTAGACCTGTCCTCCGGTGGTGCCGAAGTAGAGACCGCACGAGTCTAACGAGTCCACGGCCATCGCATCGCGCAGCACGTTCACGTAGCAATCGCTTTGCGGAAGACCTTTGCCCAGGGCCTCCCATTCGTTTCCACCCGTCCGGCTTCGGTAGACGCGCAGTTTCCCGTCCGGTGGAAAATGCTCGGA
>JACDBM010000374.1 GCA_013694945.1 Chthoniobacterales bacterium | reverse complement strand
GACGCGTCCCTTCTATTGGTCAGTCCGTCGCGAGCTGTGGGAAAACCGCTCGCTCTATCTCGGCCCGCTGATCGTCGCCGGTTTCGTGCTCCTCGGCCTTCTCGTCCAGTTGCACGGCCTGCCAGAGCGCAGACGCGCGGCGTTGTTGCTCGACCCAGTTAAGGCGCGGCACGCAATCGAGATGCCGTACGACGCCGCGATCGGAATGCTCGTGCTGGCCGCGTTCGTGCTCGGCGCGTTTTACTGCCTGGACGCGCTCTACGGCGAACGTCGGGATCGCAGCATTCTCTTCTGGAAATCGCTCCCCGTCTCCGACCTCACCGCCGTCCTCGCAAAGATCACCGTCCCCCTCGTCGTGCTGCCGCTGATTTGCATGCCGATCAGCATCTGCGTCCACCTGATCTGGCTGCTCCTGAGTTCGATCGCGCTCCTGATGGGGGGTGTAAGTCCAGCAACCACATTCGAGCACGTGCCTCTCTTTCAGCTTTGGGTGGCGATGATCTACTCGTGGATCGCGATGGTGCTGTGGCACGCGCCGATCTACACCTGGCTGCTCGTCGTCTCTGCCTGGGCGCGGCGGACGACGTTTCTCTGGGCGGTGCTGCCGTTCGTCGCGATCGGCATCTTCGAACGCGTCGCGTTTAGCACCACCTACGTCAACGACTTCGTCCGCTATCGCCTCCTCGGCTGGTTCTTCCACGCCTTTGCGATGCCGGAGAAGGACACCGTGGTCGAGCCGCTCGCCCAACTCACTCCCGGAAGGTACCTCAGCACACCCGGTCTATGGCTCGGGGTCATCTTCGCTGCAGCCTGCCTTTACGCCGCCGTCCGGCTACGCCGCTATCGCGGACCTGTTTAGTTCATCAATCCCAACACCACGACCATGAACGAACACACCTCAGAACAATCACAAATCTCCAGAGCACGCGCCGCTGGCTTTTTCTGGCTGATCACCTTCATCACGGGCGCTTTCGCGATGTACATCGGCGGCAGCTTCGTGGTGAACGGCAACGCCGCCGCGACCGCAGCCAACGTTTTGGGGAATGAATTCGCCTTCCGCATCGGCGTCGCCGGCAATCTGGTGGCGACCATTTGCTATCTCCTGGCGACAGTCCTCGTCTACAAACTGCTCAAGCCGGTCAACAGCACTCTCTCGTTAGCTGCAGCGGTCTTCAGCTTGTTAGGCTGCGCGGCGGGCGCGGTGGTCACGCTCTTTAACTTCGCGCCACTCGCGCTCCTCAAAGGCCCAGCCTACCTCAGCGTCTTCACGACCGAACAACTCCAAGCCCTCGCGCTCACGTCCTTCAGCCTCGGGATGCGGGCGAATGAATCGGCCTCGTGTTCTTTGGGCTGCACATCGGGATTGTTGGCTACCTGATTGTCACCTCGGCACTCGTCCCGCGTGTGCTCGGCGTGCTGCTCATGATTGGCGGCCTCTGCTACGAACTGCAAAGCTTCGCCAGCTTCCTCGCCGCTCCCTTCGCCAAGAGTCTCTTCCCGCACATTCTTCTGCCGGCGTTCTTTGCGGAGCTCGCGCTGCTGATCTGGCTCATCGCCGAAGGCGTGACCGGCGGAAATCCTGCGCCATCTGGTCGGGAAGGAACAATGAAGGCAGTCGCGAGCTATAGCGATTACCGCGCGGTAGGAGGACAGCGATGACTGAAGCAGCTAATTCACCGAACAACCTGACTCTGGCGCAACACGCCGCCGCGAAGATCGTCGGCATTCTCTACCTGGTGACGATGGCTACCTCGATCATCGGGTTTGTCTTGCGCGGTCCAATGTTCGCCCGCGGTGATGCGGTAGAGACTGCGACGCGCATCGCCGCCTCTGAAAGGCTCTATCGACTTAGCCTTGTCACTGACCTAATCACCGTCGCGGGCGTTATCGTTCTGCTCTGGGCGATTTATGTCGTGCTCAAGCCGGTCGAGAAGAACGTGGCGTTACTCGCCGCGTTCTTTCGGTTAGCCGAAAACATCGTCCTTAGCGGCGTCACGCTTTGCGGTTTTGCAACCGTGGCGCTGCTGGGCGCCGCCCCGCACTTGCGCGCGTTTGCTGCCACCGAGCTCCAAGCGCTGATCTACACGCTCGCCGTTCGCGTGCACGGAGCTGGCTTCAATGTCGGGTTCGTTTTCCTCGGTCTCGGCTCCACTGTCTTCGCTTACCTCTGGCTGAAGTCGGGCTACATACCCCGCTGGATCGCCATCTGGGGGATTCTGTCTTCGCTGCTGCTCTCCGTTGTCACGTTGGGCATCATGATTTTTCCGCGGTGGGGCGCCCTGGGTCTGCTCCACATGATGCCGCTCGGCCTTTTCGAAGTCGGCCTCGGTCTTTGGCTTCTTATCAAAGGCCTGCGAACGCCGCTTGCCTAATGACTAATCCAGATCGCCTTAACCGCCCATGTCTACTTCGAAGCCAATGTCGCTCCCAAGTGCAACTTGGGAGCAAGGGAGCCTCGTCTCTCTGGCAATGATGAGCGCGGGTCTGGCGCCGTCGCTCCGGAATCAACGCTCTTCAATAACAGGAGCTTCCGTCTCGTTAAAACTATGAACCTGAAACGTGTTTTTAAACGCATCTTAAAATGGAGCGGATTCGCAATTCTCTTCGCGCTTCTCGCCGTCACCCTGCTGCTCTTCGTCTCCTACTGGACATCGACTAACGAGTGCGACCACCAGGCTGCGGCGCCGACAAATCCAATGAAGGCGGTTCGCAACTGCGAATACGGCTCACCCGATATGCTCAGGCTGGACGTGGTCGAAAGGCCGGTTCCGGATGACGACCAGATCCTGGTCAAAGTGCGCGCCAACGCGATTAATGCGACCGACGGTCACGGGCTGCGCGGCGGGTATCTCCCGCGCTTGTTCGGCGGGTTGCGCAAACCGAAGGACACGCGTTTCGGGATTGATTACGCAGGCAGAGTCGAAGCGGTCGGCCGAAATGTGACGCAGTTCAAACCCGGCGACGAGGTCTTCGGCGGGAAAGACGGGGCCATGGCCGAGTATTTGTGTGCGCGAGCAGATCGCGCAGTAGTCTTGAAGCCTGCGAATCTCACCTTCGAGCAAGCCGCGGCCGTTCCGGTGGCGGCGATCACTGCTCTGCAAGGTCTGCGCGACAAAGGGAAGATCCAGGCGGGGCAGAAGGTTCTGATCAATGGCGCATCGGGCGGCGTCGGCACGTTTGCAGTGCAGATCGCGAAAGCTTTCGGCGCGGAAGTGACCGGCGTTTGCAGCACACGGAACCTGGAAATGGTCCGCTCGATCGGCGCTGATCATGTGATCGACTACACGAAAGAGGATTTCACCAAAGGCGCGCAGCGCTACGACCTGCTCTTCGATCTCGTCGGCAACCATTCGTTCTCTGAACGCCGCCGCATTTTACAACCAAACGGCATCTGTGTTCTTGCCGGCGTGGGCGGATCGGGATCCAACGACGGCCAACTCGGCCGGCGTCTGCTCGGCACGCTTCGCGCCCTCGCCGGCTCACCATTCGTGAGCCAGAATTTCGTCTTCTACATCGCGCAGTTGAACAAAGCCGACCTTGAAGTCCTGCGTGGACTCATGCAGTCGGGTAAGATCACTCCGGTGATCGACCGCGAGTATCACGGCCTGAGCGAGGCCGCGGAAGCAC
>JACDBM010000079.1 GCA_013694945.1 Chthoniobacterales bacterium | reverse complement strand
GCGTTTCACCTTTCGCGACGACGTGTGCGTTTCCACCCTGCCCCCCCACCGGTGAAGCGACCGGCACGGCGCTGGCCGCGGCGGGAGTTGGCGTGGTCTCCCCGATCATGACGCCGGGACGAATATTGGAAATCGATTGTTCGAGTTTCAGTATCTGTTGCGAAAGCGCGTCGATCTTGGTGTTTTGCTCGTCGATCTTCTTCGCCAGGGTTTCGAGTTGTGGGGCATCGTTCTCGCTGCGAGCACCGGTTTGAGCCGGTGCGACCGCGCGCAAAGCGAGGGAGACTACGAAAACAGAGAGGTAGATCGCGAGCGGCTTCATCCCAGACATCTTTGCAGCGACCGTCTCTGCTGGCAAGTTTGCAGCTCGGCTCAGAACGAAGCCCGTTGCAGTCGCGGAACCAAATCGAAGTGGCGATCGTTCGTAAGCACGGCGGCGCCCGCGCGCAGTGCGCAGACCGCTATGATGAGATTAGTGAGGGGCAAGACTTTGCCCGCTCGATCGAGCTGCCACGCCAGATCTTCTGTTGCCCGCCAGACACGATGGTCCGTAGCAATATGGACAAGCAGATCGAAGTACGCTGTCAGATGCGCTTTCGCCCTTGGCCGAATGAGACCGCGAAGAACTTCGCAGCGGACCACACTGCAGATCACGATCTCTGTGATATCGAAAGAGCGCGCTAATTCGCTCACTGGGTCTTTGCCAGCGCGCAGAAGCTGAATGTAAACTGACGAATCAACGAGAACCACGCTTGGCGCCGTATCTTTTCGGCTTTTCCGCGACTCTCAACGCCATCAAATCGTAAGCAGGATCAACGCTTCCTTTCCACTCGTCTGCCGCGAGCTTTTCCTTCGCAATCAACCGGCCGAGCTTTGCCTTTCTTTCCGCTTCCCGAAGGGAAAACTCAATGGTCTCTGTCTTGGTTTTGAGACCAGTCAAATCCATCACTCTGGCCAGGAGTGCTTCATCGATAAACATGGTCATCTTCATCATGTCCAATGATATGGCAGTCAAGCCATATCGGTCAACTCGTTTCTTCCCACTCAGCATATGCATACATCGAAAGTGCGTCCCTAGGTTCGGGATTGGACTCATTAGGTGCCCGGCCAACTTGCGTTTAGCGGAAATCGTCCCTAGTTTTTTCCTATGCCAGAGCGCATTCAAAAGACGCCAACGATCCCGTGGGCCCCAAAGCAAGGCGGAGAGGGTGACGGTCCGAAAGCGCCCGACGTTTCGCGACCGGATACCCAGGATTTACTGAAGAAGATGCGCCGCGTTGACCCCAACCAGTCCAAGCGTTATCGCCAGCGAACGGGGCAGTAATGGAATCGCCCATCGTGGCGCTCGCCGAAAGCCCCGCGGACGGCGTTATTGATTTCGCGGGGTTGTTGCGTCGCAAGGGTCTACTGGCGGCGGCACCGGGTTTCCCGTCCAGCGCTGGGAATTTCGGCGCGCCAGCACAGACACAAGCGACGACGATCCTCGCCTTTAAGTTCCAAGGCGGTGTCCTCGTCGCGGGCGATCGTCGCGCGACGGCGGGGAACACGGTCGTTTATGATCGCGCGGATAAGGTGCTGGAAATTGATCGTCACTCGATCATGGCGATTGCGGGCGTGCCAGCGACAGCCTGGGAAATGGCGCGTGTGCTGGAGCATTCGTTCCAATTCTTTCGACGCACTCAGCTTCAGGAAATGAGTGTGGACGGGAAAGTGCGCGCGCTCTCGAAGCTCCTTCGCGACAATTTCGGTTTTGTGATGCAGGGCGTTGGAATGGTGGTGCCGATTTTCGCGACGCACGATCCCGGCGCGGATCCGGCGGCGCGGCTTTATTTCTATGACGCGATGGGCGCAAACTTTGAGGTGACGGATTACGCGGCGACGGGATCCGGTTCCCCCGCCGTCCGGGGCATTCTTTATTACGAGAACAATTGGGGGAAGAAGCCGCTGCTGAAACTGAACGAAGATGAGGCGGTGACAGTCGCATTGCGCGCGCTGGACACGGCCGCCGAGTCGGACACGGCCACGGGCGGCGTGGATCGCAACGCCAGGATTTTCCCGGTGATAAAGATCGTCTCGAGCAAAGGAATTACGACCCTCGCGGACAAGCAGATCGCGGCATTGTTCAAGAAGGGTGTGGCTTGATCGAAGAACCGTATCGCTGGGTCGAGGCGGTGGCAAACCGGCGCGAGTACATCGAAGCGCAGCTCGCGGGCGGCAGCCCGATTGCGGCAGTAGGATACCGCGAAGGGATCTTGTTTTTGACGCTCGGCCGGACGCGCCAGAAACTTTTCGAAATCTACGACCGGGTGGCCATGGGAGCCATTGGCCACCCCGGAGATATTGAGCGGCTGCGGATGGCCGCGATTGAACTGGCGAGCACGGAAGGCTTCACGCGATCGGCGGCGGATGTTTCACTGCGGCGACTCGCCTACTACTCGCTGAGCCCGGTCTTGAAAGCAGCATTCGAGCAAATCTATGGCGCCCCGTACCTGGCGCGCATGCTCTTCGCAGAGATCGGGGAGAGACCGGAGGATGATCTTTTTTTGCGGGTTGACTACGATGGCGCGATCGCGACGAACGGCGCTACATTTTCTGAAACGCAGCAGGACTTTGGTGTGCTTAGCGGAACCCGTGTTTCGACCGAACTTATGGAATCCTACCTGAAACAGGAGCATAAGTCTGGCGCGACTCTGCAGGAAGCTTTGGATGTAACGCTGAACGCATGGATCGTCGGGCACATGGCCTTGGGCGAGGATGGTGCGCGTGAGCTGCCAGGCAATGAGGCGATCGCTGCTGAACGAAAAAATCAGCTTACAACCATTGGAGTTGAGGCCACGATCCTGGAGCGCAACGCAACGGTTGCGATCCGTTATCGGCCGCTTACGGAGGAAGAGATAAGGCCTTTAAATTAACAGCGATATCGCGAGCAGTTCGGACGCGACGCAGGTTCACATCAGGAGTTTCTCTAGAGCGGCGATCCTGAATAGAGCAGCCTTCAAGAACGTCCAAAAGACGACAACTCGCCATGAGAGCAACCGCCATTCTCCTCGCTGCCTTCTGCGCGTTTGGAGTTTCGGCAGTGCGCGCAGATTCGACGATTTCATCGGTCCAGCAGACGCTGAAAGAGCAGGGCTTCTACTATGGTGAGATCACCGGGGCCAAGGACGCGGAGACGACGGCGGCGATCCGGCGATACCAGATTCGGAATGGTTTGCAGATCACCGGCGAATTGAATGCAGAGACGCAGAAATCGCTAGGCTTGAAGAGTGCCCCGCCATCCGCGCGGGCCACACCCGCGGCCACTCCGGCGCGGCCGCCATCCAGGCCGCCACCCGAGTCTTCGGACTTGCGTGACGACCGTTCACCTGAGATCCAGGAACCGTCGATTGCGGGCCCGGAGGATGAATTCGGAACACCCGACTCGTCCCTGCGGCCGGAGCACCCTTCGGTGTTCCAGCCTCAGAATCCGCGTGCGCTGTTCCAAGGCACGCCCTACGAAATGGCGCCCCCTGAGCTGCAAACGCGAGTCGTTCTCAGTGCGCAAACTCTCCTCGCGCGGCACGGTTATTACCGCAGCGGAATCGACGGCGTCTATGGGCCGGGAACAGAATTCGCGGTTCGCGCCTACCAGTCCCGTTTCGGCATCGAACCAACCGGCCGCCTGGACATGGAGACGCTCGCTGCCTTGGGATTGTTGCCACGTCAGGAAGCGCCCGGAGTTACGGCCCCCCGCCGGAGCATTCAGCGTCCGCGATTCATCGACCCGCGAGGAGAACGCATCTACATCCCGCGTTGACGGGCCACCGACCACACGCGAGGAAGCGGCCTCGCGCTAAGGCGTTTTGTTCTCGAATTGCACCGACTGCAGTTCCGCGAAAACCGTCCCGATGAAGATCTGTGCTTCAATTCGGAGGATGAGCCGGTTTGGATCATCGGACAGCCAGACCGTAGCCTTCCGGAATTTCTTGTGCGGCAACAGTTCGCGTTTTTTGCCGACCTTTCTCAGCTTCACGTCCAATTTGATCGCGTCGTAATCTCCCGTCGCGATGGTGATCCGCTCCCGTCCGAGCACAGTCAGGGTCGTGAGATATGCGGCGGTGGACGGGTAAACCACTATGCGTTCGACGGCACCGTCCTGGAGCGGCTGTGATCTCAGATAAAGCAAAGCGGAGTCGAGACTCTGGACACTCGGAAACTTAAACTCTCGCGTCTTTGACTTCACCGACGAGCCACGCTGCTCGCGGCGCTGGCTGATCACTCCTTCTGCGGTGTAGTTCAGTTCTGAGTCCCATTTCTTCGAACGAACGGTCTCTGTTTCCGAGACTTGGACCGGGCGGAGTGTTTGCGCTTCCACAATGCCGACATGTTTGGCCTCGAAATTCCACAAGCTCTTGGCGAGGCCGGTCGTGTGCCCGTTTGCTTCGACCTTAAAGTGGTCGTCAGGCGTTCTCAGCAGGCGGAGGTCGGCAGTTGCGGCCGTGAGGCCATTCCAGCCGAATCCATACTGCACCCGGACCGATTTGAGATCGGGGAATGCACCACGCGCAAAAGGTCGAACGGAATTCTCCCAATCGCCGACTATCGGAGAAGCCGTCGCGAGCAAGCTGAGGCCGCTAAGGATGAACGAACAAAACCGCGAGGAAAGAAAGGCCATGTACTGCTAGGAGGCGAATCACCTCTTGTCGCTCGGAGCAGCTGGACCTTGCGCGATTCAGTAAAAATACAGACGCGGTACGCCGCGGGTATTCTCTTGGAATAGAAAGCCGCTTACGGCTTCGTCGGTTTGGCAGGAGTGGAGGACGCGCTGGCTGCGGGACTGGCCGCGGCGGGTGCGTCGGCGGCACGCCCCGGCTTATTCAACGCTGTCACGATATCATTCGTGAACTCAACTGTATCGCGGGAATACATTAGGAGCGGGACCCCGTTGAGGCTATTGCCGGATTTGTCGAAAACGAGGTCGAGATTGTTTGCCTTCACTCTGTCGATCACGATGTCAGTGATTTCCTTCACAATGCCTTCACGCATGCGAAGGGCTTGTTCCTGCAACTGGCGCTCGCGAGTCTGGCGGAACTCGTTAATCTCGCGTTCCATGCTTTTGATCGATGCAATCTTCTCGTCGCGTTCTTTCGCCTTTGCGCTCTTCGCGTCGGCGCTCAAAGCCGGCGCCTCGAGCTGTTGATTCAGTTTGTTGATCTCATCAAGCGCCTTCTTGTAGGATTCGGCGCGATCGTCATATTCCTTTTTCGCCGCAGTCTTCGCCTCGTTGATCCTTGTTTCGGCATCCTTTGTCTTGTTGTATTCCTTGAAAGCTCGATTCATGTCGACGGTTCCGATTTTCAAAGCCCCCTGAGCAAAACCTGAAATCGGAGAGGCGAGCAAGGCAAGGAGAGCGGCGGTAAGGAGTTTCTTCATACAAATGCTAAGAAGGGATAGGAGACGGTATAGACTACAGGCAAACCTGATTGTTCAAAACTGATATCCCACGTTGAAGTTGAATTTGCCAGAGCGCTTGTTATTGCCACCGGTCTGGATGGGGTAGCCGTAATCCAGGCGCAGCGGTCCGATCGGCAGATCGAGCCGGAGTCCAAGACCAACGTCTGAGGCAGGCCGGCCGCCGGCGTTGAAGGCCTTGGGTTCCACAAAGCCAATGTCGGTAAAGACTGCTCCACGCACCTTCTCGATGATGGGAAAGGTTAATTCGACCGTTGCACGGGCCAGTGTCTTGCCGCCGAGCGGTTCACCGTTCTTATCCTTTGGGCCGACGTCACGAAAATCGAACCCGCGCAAGTCGTTGGAGCCGCCAAGAAAAAGACGGTCGTAGATCGGCACGCGGTCTCCGCTGCCCCAGGTATTCACCGCGGCGATGCGCGCATTTAACAGTAAGATGAGGTCGTAAGGCAGGAGGAAGTATTGGGAGCCTTCCAGATCAACTCCGAAAATCTGCGTGCTGCCTCCGAGGAAACCGCCGGAGACGAACGGCGTCAGGACGAAGCGTTGCCCACGGCGTGTCAGGAACGGATTGTCGCGCGTGTCGAAGACCAGGCTGGTGGTAACCTGACTTTTCGTGCTCGAGCCCTCCTCAAGGCCGATCTGCTCGGAAACATCCCGATTGACATTGAAAATTTCGATTTCCTCAAGCCGATACTCTAGGCTGGCGGACATAAAACGCCCAATCGCTTTCCGAGTCACGATCGAAAACCCATAGTTCCTTTGGTCGTAGACGGAGCTGAGAAAGTTGGCCTCGCGATAGAATAATTCCCCGCCGAGCGACAGACGGCGGTCCAGAAAATACGGCTCGGTGAGCGCAATGACGACGTCTTTGCGCCTCGAGCCATACTGGATTCGCATCCGGAACTTCTGGCCGGCTCCGGTAAAGGTTGGCCAGTTCAGAAGGTCGAAATTTCCCTGTGTCACTTCGACGAAGCCGACAATGCTATCGATTGTGCTAAAGCCAGCGCCAAAGTTGAGAGAGCCCGTCCGTTTCTCTTCTACTTGCACCGTCAGATCCTTGCGCCCGGGAACGCCAGTCTCCTCGGGATAGGTCTCAACCCGAGAGAAATAGCCAAGATTATCGAGGCGCTTCTTGCTCGTCTCGACGCGGGTGGTGCTGTAGAGGTCGCCCGGTGCAATCAGCACTTCACGGCGGAGGACTTTGTCTTTCGTGCGGGTGTTGCCCGTGATGTTGATCCGCTGCACAAAAGAGCGGTTGCCCTCCTCGATGTTTAAAGTGACGTCGATCCGGTTTGGACCGCTCGGCGTCCCCTGCGGTTGGATCGCCAGGTCGACAAAGCCTCCACCGCCATAGGCGTCCGCGATCCTCTTGGCATCTTCGCGGATGACCTTCGGCGAATAAACGCTGCCTTCTTTCAGCTTCATGAGCGCGCGCACCTTTTCCGGCGTGGTGGTCTTCGCCCCGTTGACCACAATCCGGCCCACGAAATACTTCGGCCCTTCCGAAATCGGGATAACCAGAATCATCCGATCGTTCATGCGTTCCCGGCGTACTTCGGGAATCTCCACATCGATATAGCCGTGGTCCTGATACCATTCTCGCAGCGCATCGATGTCCTGCTGCAACTGCGCTTCATCCAAGCGTCCTGACTTGTCGACGAAGGCCAGAATCGTCTTCCCCTTGGTCTTCATCTGTTTGCGCAGAACGCGGTCGCTGAAGGCATTATTTCCCTGGAAACGAATGCGACTGATCGCCCCCTTGGGCCCTTCGTTGATGGTGTAAACGACGCGCGAAGTGCCGCGCACCCGATCCGTATCGACGCGATACTGCACGTCCACGTCATTGAACCCCTTCGCCCGATAGGCGTCGATGATGTCCTGCTGCCCCTTGCCGAGCGCATCTTCATCCAGGGGCGAGTTGACCTTAACCTTGATCTTTCTGCGCAGCGACCGTGCGGAAATCCGCGTCGCGCCGTCAATTTCGATCTCATTCACAACGCCTCTGGTTTGGATCGCCACGACCACCCTGACGCCGTCACCTTGTTCCTGGCCAAAAATTCGCACGTTCTGCACCTGGCCCGTTGCGTAGAGATTGCGGATGTCCTGCTCCGCGATCGCATCCGAGTAGGTCTGTCCGACGGCGGTCCGCATTTGCGCCAGGATTCGCTCGCGGCTGAGGGTTTCGGGGCCGGTATATTGGATCTCGATCGACTGGATCTTTACGCCTTGCGCCTGCGCCGTCGGCGCGGGGACAAGCACGGACAGGAACGCAAACACGATCGCGAATGCGAAGCTGCGGAACAAACCAACGAAATAATTCATAGAATAAAATCTGAGACCGACCCCGAACCGGCTCGGATGAAGCCCGTATTAGTTCGTAAGGAGCAGGGAATCGTCAAGGCGGGAATTAGGCCGGCAAGAACTCGCGGCGAAGAAGAACGCACCGCCGAATCCTAATTCAAGAGCTCGTACCAATTATTCCGGCGACGAGGCTCGTACCCGGCATCGCGAATAAGCGTTTCGATTTGCGCCGCGTCCAGGCGAAACGTCGTGCCCGCGCTGCTTACCACATTTTCCTCCATCATGACCGAGCCGAAGTCGTTGGCGCCATATCGCAACGCCACCTGCCCGATGTCCGGCCCCTGGGTCACCCACGAACTCTGCACATTCGGGAAATTGTCGAGAAAAACACGCGCCAGCGCTTGCATGCGCAGATACTCGGCGACCCCGGCACGTTGGCTGACTTTTAGGACGGTGTTCTCGGGCTGAAAAGTCCAACAGATGAACGCCGTAAAGCCGCCCGACGCGTCCTGCTGATTCCGCAGCCGGAGGAGATGCTCAATCCGATCCTCCACCGTCTCAACGTGGCCGAACATCATCGTGGCGCTCGACTTCAAGCCTTCCTCATGCGCGATTTGCATCACCTCCAGCCACTGGCCCGAGTTGCATTTGAGAGGAGAGATGCGCTCCCGCACCCGGTCGACCAGGATTTCGCCTCCGCCGCCCGGAATGGAGCCGAGCCCGGCGGCTTTGAACGCGGTAATTACCTGGCGCAACGGCATCTTGAAGGTGCCGGCAAAATGCTGAAACTCCGGTGGGCTGAATCCGTGGATATTGATGTGGGGATACTTTCCGCGGATATGGCCGAGCAGCTCGAGATACCATTCGAAGGACAGCCTCGGATGATGCCCGCCCTGCATCAAGATTTGCACGCCGCCGGCGGCGCTCAGCTCATCGAGCTTTTCGTCGAGCTGTGCTGGCGTGAGCACGTAATGGTCGTCATCCTTCTCTGTCCGGTAGAACGCGCAGAACTTGCAGTAAACGTTGCAGACGTTGGTGTAGTTGATGTTGCGATCGACGATGTAGGTCACGATCTCATTGCCGCGGTTCCCGTAGCTGCCGCGCTTCGCCAGATCCCTCCGT
>JACDBM010000063.1 GCA_013694945.1 Chthoniobacterales bacterium | reverse complement strand
CGGTTAAGCTTGTTGGGCTTGTGTTAGTGAGCGCTACGCTTCCCCGTGAAGGGCGCTGATTATTCAGTCTCAATAGCTATCGACCATCCAGGTCGGCCCGGGGTCCTTCGAGGGATTTCGCAGACATATAGCTAGCTGTCGGTCTTACCACCGCAGCGTTCGTTGCGCAGGGCTCGAGATCTGCGCGTGAAAAGACATGAAACCTACATTCCAAATCAGTCGGCCAGTTCGGCAGCGCGAAGTGCATTCGGCTGCAGGCCGCAGCGATAAATCACCAGTGCTCGAATGGAGCTACCAGCCCTCGGGCCCGGCGATCCGAGGCGGATCATCCTCCGCATTTCAGAGCCCGCCAGAGCGAGCGCCGTTGAGCCCGCGCTTGTGGACGCTGAGCCAGGGCTTCTTCGAAGCAGAGGCAAAACGGGAGTATCGGTTCGAAGCGGTGCTCTTCGGCGTGATCGTCGCCCTGGCGGCGTGGCCCATCGGCCTTGCGGTACAAGCGGCCGCTCATTTGATGAGGTAAGGCCAACTTCTCGGCTGGCTGCATCAACGGCAACGTTGGTGCAGCTCAACCGGGGCTGTGTGGAGTTTTCCACTGGCCGGTGCCGTCTGCTACTTCCTCCCGAAGAATTTGCGGAAGGATTGGAAGATCCGGTTCGGGAGCGCATCTGCTCGCTGCCTGCCATCATCCAGCCGCTGCGCGAGCTGCGTCTGTAATCCGCCGTGCACGTTGCACGCGGCAGTCGGCACCTTGTCCACCGGCAGGGTGATATCGTAGCCCGCGCCGGCAGTCAGGCATTCATTCGTAGCCAGTTGATTGGAGATGGCGCAAACGGTCGCCCGCGCGAGTTGCATTGGCGCTTGGAACGGTCGCGCCGGATAACGTTGTGACGCTTTCGTCATCACATTCGTCCAGACCGGCAGCGCCAGCGCTGCCCCATATCCTTGCGCCATAATCGTGGCGGGCTGGTCAAATCCAACCCAGACGCCGCAGGTGATCGCCGAAGTGTAGCCGAGGAACCAGGCGTCTTTGTAATCGTTGGTCGTTCCGGTCTTGCCCGCCGCGGGTAATTTGAAACCGAGCGACTTCGCGCTCGCCGCCGTGCCGCGCGTGAGCACCTGTTCCAGAAGCTGCGATGTCATCCACGCGGCGCTCGGATCGATCGCCGGAACGGCGATATGCGCCGCACGATAAATCGGATTGTGATCCTGATCGTCAATGCGCTCGATAATATACGATTGATTCCTGATTCCGGCGTTTGGAAAGACCGTGTAGGCAGCGGTGAGATCCTTCAGATTCGTTTCGAACGAGCCAATGTAGGTCGCTGGTCCGCGCGGCACCTCGCCAAGGCCGAGTTTCTCCACCTCTTTTTGGACTCCATCTCCGCCCGCAATTTCTCCGATGCGCACACTCATGGTGTTACGCGAATGGACCAGCCCGTAGGAAGCCGGCTGAATGCCGCCGTAGGTGTTGTCGGAATTACCCGGAGACCAATTTCCCGCGCCCTGGATCTCGCCGGGTTGGATCGGACCGTCGCTGATAGCCGCGCCTGGCAGCAGCCCACGGGAGAAGGCAAGCGCGTAGACAAAAGGCTTGAAGGACGAGCCAACCTGACGATTGGCCGGCGCGATCGCGCGATTGAACTTGCTCTGGCCGTAGTCGCGACCACCGACAAGCGCACGCACCCCGCCGCTCGCGTTGTCGATCGCCACCACGGCTCCCTGCAAATACGGCATGGCTGCATCCTCGCCTTCCGCGGGTTGGCGGTAACTGGCCTTGGTCGGATGGCGGAAGTTCGACTGCCGCTCGACTTTGCTCAGGTGCGCCTCGAGCGCTTGCTCCGCGCCTTTCTGCACGCCAGGATCAAGCGTGGTGTAAATGAAGAGACCCCCAAAATCGATCTGGTCTGGTGTGAGGATATCGTTCAGGTCGCGCTGGACGGCATCCATCGCATAATTCTCCTGGATCTGCGGCAGCCGCTTCGGATTGGAAGTGACCTTCGCAGTGCGCGCCTGCTCGGCTTGCGTGGGATTTATCTTTTTCAACTCCAGCATGCGAGCGAGCACGGCATTTCGTTCCGTTGCCGCGCCTTCAGGATTCTTTAGGGGCGAGAAGCGGGTGGGACTGCGGATCAGGCCGGCCAGGAGAGCAGCTTCGGGAAGACTCAGGTTGGCCGCGCTCTTGCCGAAATAAGCCTGCGACGCGGTTTCAATCCCGTAGCAACCTGAGCCAAAATAAATCCGGTTTACATAGAGCTCCAGGATTTGCTGCTTCGTGAACTGCCGTTCGAGCCGCAGCGCAACCATGGCTTCCAGCAATTTTCGTTTCAAGGTGCGTCCGCCCAGGGGAAGGCTGTTGCGCGCCAACTGCTGCGTAATGGTGCTGGCGCCTTCCTTGACTGAGTTGCTGGCGACATTGCGATACAGAGCGCGGAGGACGCCGCGCGGATCGAGGCCGCCGTGTTCGTAGAAGCGGGTGTCTTCCCGCGCGATCAGGGCATCGATGAAAAACGGTGAGACTTCATTCAAAGGCACGATGAGCCGGTTAGCGCCCGCAAGACGGCTGTAGACCTTGCCGTCAACGTCAAAGACCGTGTTCCGCTCCGGCATTTCGCCCACTTTCTTTAGGTCGTAGGTTTGTGCCCAGACGCCGTAGAAGGCGACCAACCCAAACCCACCTGCGACGAGGAGGGCGCCGAGCGCGAGCTTGAGGCCGAGCCGCCTCTTTTTGCCCGAGCCGCTAGGCCGCTTCGAGGCTTTCGGAGTGAAGGTTTTCATCCTGAGATCATTGCTCGATCCGCCCTGGAGCGAGGGCACGAGAACTTAGCTGGAATTCGGAGAGAAGAAAGCCGGGGTGCCCCGCGGGGGGCAGCGAAGACATCCCAGAGGCCGCTGGACTACGATGCACGGCTACAGCTCGTCCGCGTCCCGTCAGGTTTTGTGCAGGATGTGTTTGATTCCGCGGATCGGGATTACCACCCAATCGGGCCGATTATTCAGCTCGTAGCCGATTTCGTAAATGGCCTTGTCGAGTAGATAGGCTTCCAGCATGACCTGGAGGTCGTCCTCGTCTTTGGGGA
>JACDBM010000354.1 GCA_013694945.1 Chthoniobacterales bacterium | reverse complement strand
GAGGCAGCCAAGGTCGATGAGGTTGTGCAGGTCGATGCTGAACGGCGCAAGGCGGAGACATTGCTTCAACAGCTAAATGCCGAGCGAAAACGCTTAAGCAAGGAGGTCGGGGCGAGACGCAGCCGCGGCGAACCGTCGGAAGATTTGGAAGCGCAGGTGCGTGGCGTTGGCGATCGCATTGCGGTGGTGAACGAGGAAGCGCTTGCGGGCGAGCAGCAACGAGATCGTCTGTTGCTTCAAATCCCGAATCTGCCGCATGCCAGGGCGCCCATCGGCAAAGAGCCGGCAGACAATCCGGTGGTGCGAAACTGGGGTAAGAAGCCGCAAATTCGCGGCGGCATTCTGGATCACGTGGCGATCGGCGCGCGTTTGAGGCTGTTCGATCCTGAGCGGGCGGCGAAGCTCGCTGGCAGCGGATTCATCTGCTTCACGGGCCAGGGCGCGCGTCTCGAACGAGCGTTGATCAATTTCATGCTCGACCTGCATACGCGGGAGCACGGCTATTTCGAGATGAGCCCGCCTTTCCTCGTGCGGCGCGATTGCATGATCGGGACAACGCAGTTGCCGAAGTTTGAGGAAGACATGTATTCCCTGGCAGGGAACGAGATGTTTCTCGCGCCGACCGCGGAGGTACCGGTGACGAACTTCCATCGGGAGGAAATCCTTCCCGCGGGCGAACTACCAAAGAGGTTCGTCGCCTACACGCCTTGTTTTCGGCGTGAGGCGGGATCCGCTGGACGCGAGACGCGCGGCATCATTCGCGTGCATCAGTTCGACAAGGTCGAGCTGGTAAAGATTGCGAGACCTGAGACTTCGTATGAAGAACACGAGTCGCTCACCGCGGACGCCGAGCGTGTCCTGCAACTGCTCGAGCTGCACTATCGGATAATCGAACTCTGCACAGGCGATCTCGGATTTGGCTCCGCGAAAACCTACGACATCGAGGTCTGGTCGCCCGGGCAGAATAGCTACCTGGAGGTATCGAGCTGTTCCAATTTCGAGGATTTTCAGGCCCGCAGGATGAACCTGCGCTTCAAGGATCTCGATGGGAGGAACCGCTTTTGCCATACGCTGAATGGATCCGGCCTGGCGCTGCCTCGTTTGTTTGCCGCGTTAATCGAGGTTGGCCAGCAACCCGATGGTTCCGTCCGGCTGCCGACAGCTCTGGAGCCATATTTCGGCGCGAGGGAAATTAGATGAACGCAGAGCGACATCCCTCTGTCGTAGGCACCTACGGATCAGCCGCTGCGCGTGCATTCACGGCTGTTTTAGGACGCCTGTGCTACGTCGGTTCGCTGCTTTCGCTGCGGAATAGGTCGAGCTGGCCGGGAGTCGCTGATGCCGTCTCGAAAGGCGTGGGAAGAGGCAACTCGTACCGAAGTCGCTGCGCCAGGCGCTGACATGTCTCCGGCGCAAATCCTTCGTAGTGATTGTTCACGAAAGTCCAGACGTTGCGCACTTCCTGAAGATGTCGTTCGATCTTCAGGGCCCAGCTTTCCAGCGCAGCCTCTCGTTTCCAGAGCAACTTCCCATAAGGATGCACGCGCTGCCCGTCGCCATCGTACCTCGTCGCGTAGTCGCCCAGCAGTCTCACATAGAGGAAATCGGTGGTGCGTGGCCAGAGCTCGAACGGCGCCAGATTGCGTTCGTTCAGCGGGCTGGTGTCGGCCCAGACCCAGCAGACGCGATGTTTCTCCAGCAGCCGGATGACTTGCGGCCGGTGCCATCCCGGGTGACGAAATTCGATCGCAAAGCGAAAATCGCGCGGCAGTTGTTCGAGGAAATCCCGTAGCGCCGGCTTGCCTTCTTTTGGAGCATAGGAAGGCGGCAATTGGATGAGGATGACCTGGAGCTTGGGCGCGAGCGCTTCCATCGCGCGCAGGAAGGCGGCGAAGTCCGCCCGGCAGTCGCGCAGCCGGCAGGCGTGGGTGATTGTTCGCGGCAGCTTGCAGATGAAGCGGAACGAGGCCGGGGTGCTTTCGACCCATCGCGCAACCGTCGAGTCGGCCGGGGCGCTATAGAAGGTGGAGTCGACTTCCACTGCCGGGAAATAGCGGGAGTAAAACTCCAGGGAGCGGTCCGCGGGCAAATCCGCGGGATAAAAACTCCCGCGCCATTCTTCGAAGCTCCAGGCGCACGTTCCCAGTCGGATCTTTTGCTGATCGTTTAGATTCAAATGACCTTCTGTTGGTCTAATCGGCGAAAGCCCCTGCGGAAGATGTCTCGGCGGACATTCTTCTCACGCGAAATGGGGTTGCCGCCTCGGGCGAGATCGACATTCTCAAGCGCTCGGCGAACTTGACTGCACCCGTAAGGTTCACTACGGTTTGAGCTTCAAATGTGCGCCCGTTCCTCCCTCGTTTTATCGTTCGTTGCTGTTCTGGCTTTTCTTGAGATTGGCTCCGCTGCGGTCGTCTTTCGCCCGAAAGAAAAAATCCGCTACGTGGCTCCGGGAGAGGAAGAGATTAACGGAAATGCGCAGCAGCTTTTTCAGATCGGGCAAACCGCCGAAAACTCCGGAGATATCGAGCGCGCGATCAAAGCCTACCGGGCGATTGTGCGCAAATATCCGCGAGATACCCTCGCCGCGGGCGCTGCCTATCGTTTCGCCGTGCTCCTGGAAAAAAACGGCGAATACCTCAAGGCCGCGGAAGCTTATCGTGTCCTGGCCGAAAAGTTCCCTCGTAGTGCGAACTTCAATGAAGCGATTGAGGCCCAATTCCGCATCGGCGAAATGTATCTCAGCGGGAAAAAGGTCAAATTCGCCGGCATCCCGGTGAAGTCCGGTTTGGAAAATGCCATCACGATCTTCGCGGGAATCGTGCGCTCGGCGCCTTATGGGAAATATACCGCGCGAGCGCAGTTCAATATCGGGCGCGCCACGGAGAAGCGGGGAAACGCCGAAGCGGCGGTAGCGGCTTATCAAGCCGTGATTGAAAAGTATCCAGAGGAACCGGTAGCCGCGGATGCGCAGTATCAGATCGGTTACCTATGGATGACGGCGGCCCGGACCGGCTCGCGCGACGCGAAGGCTTACAACAATGCGAAGCTCGGTTTCCAGGATTTCCTCTTCCGTTATCCGAAGAGCGAGAAGGCCGCGCAAGCCCGTGAAAACCTGCGTCTTCTTGCGACGAAGGAGACTTCCAATGCATTCCAGGTCGCAAAGTTCTACGACAAGCAAAAGAATTATAAAGCGGCCGTCATCTACTACAATGATGTGATCCGCCAGCAGCCCGGCTCGCCGCCGGCTGATCAGGCGCAGCGACGGATTGCGGAGCTGCGGGCGAAAGTCGGAGATGCCGCGCTCCAACCGGCGGCTCTTACTGCGGCGACGGCCAGGCCACCCAAAAGTTCGATGGCCGCCACGTCGAATACAGACGGCGGCTCGGGCGGCGGCGTGCCGTCGATGCGCACTTCGCCCGGCGACGTTGCCCCTCTGCCTCCGCCGGAAGCTGACGAGTCGCTTCCTCCTCCTGCTTCGCTCACGCCGGACACGACGACCGCTCCCGACACATCGGCGGTTCCGGAACCGGGCGCCTCGCCCGGAGAGTGAAAAATCTCTTCGTCGCGCTGCTCGTGGTTTCCTTGAGCGGCTGTGCCGGTTATCGCATCGGCGATGTGAAACCGCATTATCTGGAGGGCATCCGCACGATTGCGGTCCCCACCTTTGGCAACGAAACCTATCAGCCGCGGGTCGAGGTGCTTCTTACCAACACCGTAATTAAACAGCTTCAGCAGGACGGCACCTTCCGCATTGACACCGAGGACAAGGCCGATGCTGTCTTACGCGGCACTGTTCGAGCCGTCTCGCGCAGTCCCGCCCGTTCCGTG
The DNA here is from genome assembly GCA_013694945.1 of Chthoniobacterales bacterium. Classification (GTDB taxonomy): domain Bacteria; phylum Verrucomicrobiota; class Verrucomicrobiia; order Chthoniobacterales; family UBA10450; genus JACCTI01. The sequence continues at coordinate 577 of JACDBM010000354.1, read as the reverse complement.
CGCGGGAACGTGCTCGCGACAACCGAGTTCAACCTGAATGTGGGCCTTCGTTACTCGCTGCTCGGCAAGGATGGGCAGCCGATCGTGGGTCCGGCGGATGTCGTCGGGACTACAAACTTCTTTGTCGGCTCGGACGTGACCACTGAACAACGGCAGGCGTTGCCGCTGGCAACCGAAGATCTGGCAGTTCGGTTGGCCAGCCAGTTGAGCGAAGGCTGGTAGTAAGAGTCAAGTGCGGCGACGACATTCGGGACCGTCTTACGAGAAACTCGACTTCCAGCACGCTGCCGACGAGGTATCGATACGTCCCGCATGATGCAAACCGCGCTCGAATTCGCCAGCGTTCAAATGTGGCTCAATGGCTTGGCAAGCCACACCAAGGTAAATCGCGCGGAAAACAGCCGCCGCTAGTCGCGCTGGCCGGTTTGCGCTTGCGCCGAAACCAGCGGCGCGCAACTTAGCAGCCGCTTCGCAAACACGCTCACGTGGCGGAATGGCAGACGCGTACGGCTCAGGACCGTATGGGGAAACCCGTGGAGGTTCGACTCCTCTCGTGAGCACCACCTTCCCGGTTTTC
>JACDBM010000323.1 GCA_013694945.1 Chthoniobacterales bacterium | reverse complement strand
CATGGTTTTCGGCACGTCGCTGATCACAGCCAGGCCGCCCGCCATGTCTCCGTAGATTGTGCAATAGCCCACCGCCAATTCGCTCTTGTTGCCCGTGGTGAGGAGCAGATGGCCGAATTTATTCGAGAGCGACATTAAAATCATGCCGCGCAGCCGCGACTGCATGTTCTCCTCGGTCGTGTCTTCCGGAAGGCCTTTGAACACCTCAGTGAATTGCGCTTTGAAACAGCCAAACGCGTTCCCGATTGGAATCTGGAGGCACTTGATCCCCAAATTACTCGCGAGTGCGAGCGCATCCTCGATGCTGCCGCGGGAGGAATACGGACTCGGCATGGAAACACCAAGGACGTTCTCCGCGCCAAGCGCATGCACTGCGATCACGGCGACGACTGCGGAATCGATCCCGCCACTGAGACCCAGCACCGCGGACTTGAAATTGCACTTCGAGAGGTAGTCGCGCAGACCGAGCACAAGGGCGTCGAACAGATCTGCGGACGGCTCGCGCAGGATGGATGAAACAATCGTGGTTGAGTCCGTCTCGATCACCGCTTCCGCTTCACGGAAAGAGGGCAATTGGGCGATGAGCTGGCCAGCACGATTCAGGGCAATCGAGTTGCCGTCGAAGACGAGTTGATCGTTGCCGCCGACCGCATTGCAGTAGCAAATCGGCAGGCTGTAAGTGGAGGCCAAAGAGGCGACCATCTCGTGCCGCACGCTTTGTTTGCCCAGGCTGAAGGGGGAGGCGCTCAGGTTGACGATTAGTTCCGCGCGCTGCTCGACGAGCGAGCGGACCGGCTCGATGTCGTAATAAGGCCGCGGCAGATAATGTTCCGTCCAGATGTCTTCGCAGATTGTGACGCCGAGTTTCCGTTCGCCGAGCAGAAGTGGAGCGACCCGGTGCGCTGGTTCGAAATAGCGGTCTTCGTCGAAGACGTCGTAGGTCGGCAGAAGCGACTTGTGCGTTTTTTGCATAGGGGCGCCACGTTGCAGAAGAGCGGCAGCGTTGTGGAAAGGCTTTCCCCGGCCATCATTCCGCTCGACGTAGCCGACGAGCAGCGCCGCGCTCTGCACGAGTGCCTGCAGATGCTCGAGGATTTCCAGATTCTGCGGAACGAATTGCGACTTGAAGACGAGGTCCTGTGGCGGATAGCCCGCGATCGCCAGCTCCGGTGTGATGACAAGCTCAGCACCGGCTGCGGCGAGTCGCTCGTAAGCAGTCGCGATCTTTTCGAAGTTGCCGCGCAAATCGCCCACGGTCGGGTTGATTTGAGCAAAGCCGATCTTCATTCCGCTCACGCAGAGTATGCGCGAGAGGGTCAGCGGCAATCGCTTTCGGCAGACTAACGATTGCTCGTTACCTGAGCCGAGGACGTTCTATTTTTGTAGCCCGCGTTCAAAGCGTCGTCGGCTCCGGTGACGAAGACACGGCCCCATTCCACCAGAGAGGCGGCGAGGAAGCCTGCGATCATGCAGAGAATGACTTTTTGAAGGAACGTCGCGTGCATTCCAGCCGCTTACGAGCAGGTGCGGTGCCACGGACATTAGCTGTTACGGGAACCTCAGCGATCGCCGTCGGCAGAGCGACGTCCGAATGTCGAGGTGAAACTGCAGCATGGCGTGCAGCTTGCGTCGAGCGCGGGAATTGCTTCCAAAGCCCACCTTCCCCGCAAGCGAGCTGGTGTTTTGAATGATTCCTAGCCAGAAAGCGAAAAGCGAATTCGATCCTGCGGCGCTCGAGAAGGCGCTGGAGTTGAGTTCTTCCAGAAACGCTCCGCGTGGAAAGAAGCCAAAGGCCGACGGGCAACTTTGCGGACACTTGCTTACCTCTTTTTGTTTCTGGTCATTGCCGCCCCTTTTACGGCGATATTTTCTCCTGCTCACCTGGTGGCTGCCCGCCTCGTAGCCGAGCTGTCACGGCTCGAAATCATAGCCAGAATAAAGCTGGCGCGAGAAGAGATGGACAAAAGATGAGTTAGCGTGGCAAAATGCCAATCCTTTGCGAAAAGTCGCGCCTTCAACTACTCCCTTGTCTGCTTCCCGCGAAATGGGAATGCTCGAAATTCTTCACCTCGAAACCAGCGATGTCGACGCCGCGGCCGTCGAGGAGCAGCTCCGTAGCGCAGGGATCAAGGCGAAGATTACCCGCGTCTGCGAGGTAGAGGATTTCGAGCAAGAAATCGCGCGAGAGGACCTGGATATAATTCTCGCCTCGGATGGAGGGCGCAGCTGCGGCGGCTTGCGCCCCCTCGCCCACGCGCGAGAGAAAGCTCCAGAGATTCCTTTCATCCTGCTCTCAGGAAGCCACGAGATGGCAAATGCAATCGACGCGCTCAACGCCGGCGCGACCGACTACGTCATAAAGCAGCACATCTCAAAGCTCGTTCCGGCTGTTCGTCGCGCAGTTCGCGAATCCCGGCAGGAAGCGGAGTTGCTCCGCGCGAGGGAGAACCTCTACGCGCAAACCGAGTTGCTCGCGGGCAACGGCCATATGCGCCACGAGCAGAACGGTTGCCGGACTTCGGTAAACGAAGCCGTGACCGGGGATTTCATCATGCGACCCAGCGGACGCATTCTCACCTGCAATTCCGCTTTTCTAGACATCTTCGGCTTCGGCTCCACCGAGGAGGCGCTCTCCGCTAATTTCATGTCCTTGCTGCGCTCGCGCAAAGATGGCGCTGAGCTGCTTGTGCTCCTGAAGCGGAACAAAACGATCGAACGGCACGAGCTGGAAATGCGGCGATCGGGTGGTGAAGCCGTTTATCTGGTGGCTAAGCTGCTGGGGGTCTTCGATGATCGGGACGAGCTCACCCGGATCCAGGGTTGCCTTTTCAACGACACCAAGCGGAAGCGTCTCGAGCAGCAGCTCCTTCAGGCGCAGAAATTGGAGGGGCTCGGCACTCTCGCCGGCGGCATCGCGCACGACTTCAATAACATCCTCGCAATCATCCTGGGCTATACGGGGAGACTCGAAGAATGGATCTCCCGGCCTGAAGTTATCCCGGGCGCAATCCACGTCATCAAGGAGGCCGTCCAGCGTGGCACCACGCTTGTGCAGCAACTGCTCACCTCCGCGCAGCAGGCAGAAGCGCATTTTACCTCGGTCGATCTGAACGCTCTCGTTCGCGAGCTCGAGAAGATGCTATGCGCAACGTTTCCGAAGACGGTGGCCTTTCACCTTCAGTTGCCGTCGGATTTTCCGCTCCTGGTCGCGGATCGGCGCCAAATTCATCAAGTCCTGCTGAATCTCTGCGTGAATGCGCGTGATGCGATGTCAAACGGCGGCACAATTACGATCAAAACGGCACTCGCGTCAGGCGCAGAGCTGTCCGACTCGTTTCCGGGTGCTGACGCCAGACGCTACGCTTGCATCAGTGTGCGGGACACCGGTCTGGGTATGACGCCGGAAGTGAAGGCGCACATCTTTGAGCCCTTTTTTACAACGAAAGAGCGCGCGAAAGGGACCGGGCTCGGATTGTCGGTGGTTTACGGGGTGGTGAATAATCACCGCGGCTTTGTCGATGTCGAGACGGAGCAAAATGTTGGCACAAATTTCTGCATCTACCTGCCGGTTGCCGAAGCACCGGAAAGGTTCCTCGCAAGGACGCCCGGAGCCGGGGCGCCGCAGAAGAGGGGAGAACCGCAAACTATTCTCCTTGTTGAAGACGAGAATATGCTGCGCGATCTCGGAGTGGAAATCCTGGAGGGCGAAGGCTACCGAGTTCTTCCGGCGCAGGATGGAGTGGATGCGGTCGAGCTATTCACAAAGCACCGCCACGAGATCGGCCTCGTGATTTGCGACCTCGGACTGCCGCGTCTCGGCGGGCGCGAAGTTCACCTGAGGATGAAAGAGACGAAGCCGGGCGTCCGCGTGATCGTCGCGAGCGGTTATCTTGAACCCGGCATGCGCTCGGAGATGTTGAAAGCGGGAGTGATCGACACCATCCAAAAGCCATACGACTTCCGGGAGCTGATCCAGAAAATCCAAGGGGTGATCGGCAAAGCCCACTGCGAGGACGATCACCCGCAGCTCTTTTAAGAGCGGTCAATCGCCAGGCGCCTACCGAGGAATAATCTCGGCCGAAGGTGTCCGGCTTTGCACCACCGGTGCCCCGCTCCTTCGCTGTTGCAGGACGAACGTGTTGTTGTCGCCGTAGCGAGCCCAGGGGCCCGACGGCACATCGGGGAAGTCAACGAACCTCCAGTCGGTCACGTCCGTGTCCTGCATCCCGAGGAAGTCGCGCACCGCGGGTGAAACATCGAGACCGGCGCCCCGATTCAGGTTCGGCCTGGGACGTTCGTCGCCGAAAACGTACTGCCAATGGTCCGTGCGGAATGGGCCTGCATCTTCCCATTGCGCGTAGGCTGTCTTTCCCCCCTTCCGTATGGCGATCCAACGGCCTTTGCAGGTCGAGACGGCCGGACCCTGATACGCCTCCTGGAACCACGGAACCACCTGTGGAGCTTCCGGACGATGTCCTTCCCGCGCCTTGTCGTTGTACGGCAGCGCACAGTAAAACGGATTCTGCTTCGGGGTGAAATTCATCGGGATCAAATTCCGGCGGCTTGACCGGTCCGGATTGTCATAACCACCGTAGTTTGCGGTCCAATTCTTATCCCAGGAGCTGGCTCTGTTTGGCACTGGATTGTTCGCAGTCGGCCTTTCCCCGATCCAGAACACCGTAGTCACGATGCTGCTCCTCCATGCGAACTGCCGCTGTGAAACAGGAGCCTGCGTCCATGTCCGCGACGTCGGAGTGAAGACAGTAGGGCCGTCGGTAACGGTTTTTGTCCCGGCGACGCTCGCGGGCTGGCTGCTCCCTCGCGATCTGCCCGCCAGCGGCTGGACTGCCACATCGGAGAGCACCAAGGTAGGCAAAATTATGACGGTGAATGCGATTGTGACTGGTTTCATCAGGGCGAAAGCCGTTGGAGCCGTGCGGCTCTCAGAGAGAATGACTATAAGTAGATCGAATTTCTGAGCTAAAGTGCGCGTTTCGCGTCGCTTTTACTCCTGGTTCAGCCGATTTCTCTGCTTCAACAGCGCTGCTCTTGAGTATGATGTCAAGTCTCGATCAGGTTGCGCGCAGGCGGTTGTCCATCGTGATTCGCCGCGCCTTTGGGTAAACTCATTCGCCAGCGCGCCGCGTCACGCGTATCCGTTGCCATGGCGTGCAGCCGATTCCACTTCCTTGGTTGCGTCTGGTGGATTGCGTGCGCGCTCACACTCCCGGCGCAAACGGCGCCATCGCGTCTTTCCCCCGCTGCTGCGAGTGGCGTCTCCTCTCCAGCAGGAACTCCGCTCACAATCGGTTTCTGGAATATCCGTTGGTTTCCAGGCACCCGCCCTAATGCGTCCCGCAGCGAGGAGACGCGGCAAATTCGCGCAGTCCATCAGGATATTTTGAAGCTGCAGGCGGATGTCATTGGCTTGGAAGAAGTGCGCGATCTCAAAAGCGCCGAACTTGCCGTCCAGCCGCTGCCGGGCTTCAAAGTAGACGTCTGTTCGAACTTTCCACCGCGCGAAGGGCAGACCGAGACCCAACAGGTCGCAATCACAAGCCGCCTCCAGCCAATGAGCGCCTGGTCCGAAGCGTGGAAGGCTGGCCGCGCGATTACGCCGCCGCGCGGCTTCGCCTTCGCCGCCTACCAACTCTCGCCGGGGCAAATGCTGCTGGTTTACGCACTGCACCTCAAGAGCAACCGCGGCGACCTCGTGGAAGACATTGCCATCCGGGAGGAATCGATGCGGCAACTCCTCGCGCACATGAAAGACATGCGAACTGCCTATGCGAAGCTCGGATCCATTGCGTGGATTGTTGGCGGAGACTTCAACACCGCGCCGGACGATCCCCGGTTCCGGGGCGAAAAGACTCTTGCGGGACTCACTGCCAGCGGCTTCCGCTGGACATGGGAGAACATTCCGGCGGCCCGGCGCGTAACTCTGCCGCCCGATAAGCGCTTTCCGGCCGCTTGCTTCGATCATATTTTCTACCGCGGAGCAAATCTGGAGAAAGCGGAAGCGGTCGTGACTTCCGCACCTTCCAGCGATCACCGGCCGGTAACGGCGGCATTCCGAGTGCGCTAAGAACCTCCACGGCTGCTCTCGCGCCAACTCCTGTCGCCGTCGAAGAACAGGAAACGAGCCTGGGCCAACCTGCCCTTACACTTTAACTTTCGCTTACATCGGTTCTTTGCTCCAGGCGGGAGCAAGCGAACTAAAAAGGGGCAGGATGAAAGCGGGAGCAAAGCACGCCCATTTGAATCCCGGCGAATCGAGCGTCGCCGTTCCTACTCCACGAATTTCCCAGGATTCAGAATTCCGTCGGGGTCGAGCATCCCCTTTAGCCGGCGATGCACGTCTCGCGCGACCTCGCTCGTCGCCTGCGGCCACCAACGTTTCTTCGCGAGGCCGATCCCGTGCTCACCTGTGATCACACCGCCCCACACGAGCACTTGCGCGAACAGCTCATCGAGCGTGCGCTCCACCTTTTCCCGCACCGCCGCGTCCCGGTTGTATCGATCGGCCATGATGTTGACGTGAATATTTCCATCCCCGGCGTGACCGAATGCCGCCACCGGAAATCCGTGCTTCTGCTGGAGCGACTCGGCAAACTCCACCAGCTCCACCAGCCGGCTGCGCGGCACCACGATATCCTGATTCAGTTTCGTAAGGCCGGTCGCGCGCAGCGAATTGCTGAACTCGCGTCGCAATGCCCACAGACGCTCGCAGTCCGCTTCGACGATAGCGACCTCCAGCGAGTTTGGATTCTTGGCCGCCACGAGCGCGCGCAGTTTTTCCATCTCGAGG
>JACDBM010000318.1 GCA_013694945.1 Chthoniobacterales bacterium | reverse complement strand
GTGAAGTCCATCTCCTTCATTTTGCCGTCCGGCCCTGGCATTTCGAACGAGCCTTTGGCCTCGCTGATGTAGAAGCGCCCGTCCATGGCCGCTTTTCTTGACGCCGTGCCTTTTGACTCCTGCGGCTTGCCGTTAGGATCCATCCACATCTTCACAGTGTAGGTCCAGTTGCCGGCGAGTTGCGCAAGCTGCTTGTGATTCTCGCCTGGTTTCCCCAGCTCCATCATTTGGGCCATCATCTGCTGCATCTCGGCGGCGCTTGGTTGGCCGCCGCCGGGATTGATGGGCAAACTAACGGACATTCCCGGTGAAGATTGCCTCGTCCCCGTGACGGGGCTGTCGCTTGGAATCGAAGCAGCGTTGGGTGATACCATCGGCGTTTGCGCCGACGCGGACCAAGTGGACACGGTCACCGCCAGGAGCGTGAGAGCGAGGGAGGTTTTCATAACGTGGATTCTCTTCGGGTGTTTCACCTCTCGTCAAGCATTGTTGCTTTCAACCTTCCGCCTTCTTCGGAGCGATCCCGCTTATTTCAGCGCAGCGATTATGCTGGCGAGCAAAGGTGAGGGCGCAACGCCCAGGAACAGGATCACAGCCGCGAGCCCGCTCAGAGAGATGCGTTGCAGGAAATCGATCTTGATCGCACCGGACAGCTCCGGAGTCGCACTTTCGGAAGCCTTTCTTCCATCGGCGAAGATCACTTTGAGGAGAGTCAGATAATAGTAGAGCGAGATAAGGCTGCCCAGAAGCGCCAGCGCGACAAGCCAGAGCAGGCCATGATTTTGATGCACCGGAACTCCCAGTCCGATCATCGGCTCCAACGTAGCGGGATCGTCCATGGTGCTCGCTCCTAAATCGCTCCATTCGTCGGCACGGAAGGCGGCGCTGAAGAGGTAAAATTTCCCGAAGAATCCGGCGAGCGGCGGTAAGCCAGCGAGGGAAAGCATGAAGACCGCCATGCACGCGGCGAGCAACGGCGAACGCGCGCGCAACCCGGAGAAGTCTTGGAAATCATCTCCGCCAGTCTCGCGACGCACTAATGCGACCACCCCAAACGCGCCCAGAAGTGTGACCGCGTAAGTGGTGGTATAGAACAGAGTCGCGGAAAATCCTTCAGGTGTGCCGGCGATCAGTCCGAGCAAGGTGTAGCCGGCGTGCGCGACCGCGGAGTACGCGAGAAGGCGGCGCACGTTTGTTTGCACAAACGCGACCAGATTGCCGATCACGATTGACAAGGCCGCGAGCGCGGCGAGCACTGGCGACCAGCCCCCCGCCATCGCATGCCAGGCGGCGCTGCCCTGCAGCGGACCGAACCCGACGAGGACGATTTTTCCAAGCACGACGAATGACGCCACCTTTGAAGCCGAGGCGATGAACGCAGCGCTGGGAATCGGCGCACCCTGGTAGGTGTCGGCTGCCCAGAGGTGAAACGGCGCGGCGGCGATCTTGAAGGCGAAGCCGATGAGCGTCATGACAATGCCGGCGGCGAGCATCGGTTCGATAGGTCCCGCGCTGAGCTTATCCGCGATCGCGGCAAGGCCCGTCGCACCCGACATGCCGTAGATGAAGCTGAGGCCGAAGAGGGTGAAGGCGCTGGCCGTACTGCCAAAGAGGAAATACTTCAGGCCCGCTTCCGCCGAGCGCTGATCGGTTTTGTCGAACGCGGTAAGAACATAAAGAGACAGCCCCGTCAATTCGAGTCCGATGAAAATCATGAGCAGCTCTTCGCTGCCCACGAGCAGCATCAGTCCGATGGTGCCGAGCAGGATGATCGCGAGATACTCCGCGTGGTGACGGCGCGAGGAGCTGTCGCCATGCGCGAGGAACACCGTCAAACAGGCCAGCGCCAGGCAGACGAACTTAAAGAGTGATGTCAACGGCGAAACGACGAGCATCCCTCTGGAGAGCATTGCGTTCTCCGGCAGCATAAGAACTGCGCCTGCGGAGAGCGCGAGTCCGAGCGCTGCAATTCCAGACGTGAGGCGAGGACTGCCGGCCCGCGCGAGGCCGATGGTGAGGACCGCAAGAGCCGTGATCGTGACGACAATCTCCGGAGAAGCAAAGCGGACGAGATCGAGATAATTCATTGGAGAGACGCTGAATTATCGCGATGACGCCTTGCTATGCTGCGCCAGTGATTGCGCGCAAAGCCTGATGCGCCGAGGCGGCCACAGCATCCATCCCGCGCGCGGTGCTCATGATTTCAAGAATCGCATCGCCTCGATGGCGGGTATGATGCGATCGAGCAGCAGCTTCGGAAAAATTCCGGCCACTAAAGTAGCAAGTATGAGGAGTGTCGCTCCTAGCTTCTCCGGGATTGTGATTCCGGGCAGCTCGACTTCTTGCTCTTCACACGCAGCCCCGGTCGTCTGCGTCTGAACACCGTTGTAAGCGGGAGCGGCCTCGCCGAAAAAACTCTGCCTCAAGGCACGAAGCGTAAATGCCGCGACGAGCACCATGCCAATGCCCGTGATCCACACCGCGATAGGGTAGGATCTCCACGCGCCGATCAAAATCGTGATCTCGGCAGCGAAACCACTGAACCCGGGAATGCCCATCGACGCAGCCGAGGCAATGACGAACGCAAACGCGGCGAAGGGCAAGGCGCGGCTCAGATTCATCGCGGCAAGCGCATCAAGATCGCGGGTATGCGTTCGCGGATAGATCATGCGGCCCGCGACTGCGAAGAGGAGCGCGCCGATCACACCATGCGAGAACATCTGCAGCACGGCCCCACTAGCCCCGAGGACGTTCGCAGTCGCCAGCCCCAGCAACACGAACCCCATGTGACTCACGCTCGAGTACCCGATCACGAACTTCAGATCGCGCTGGCGTAAGGCGACCGCAGCCGCGTAGACAATTCCGATCACCGCGAGAACGGCGATCCAGTCGCGCCACATCTGGAAACCTGCCGGAAATAGATTCATCGCGATGCGCAACGCGCCGTAGGCGCCAAGTTTCATCACGATCCCGGCGAGGAGCATGGAACCAGCCGTCGGCGCCGCGACGTGACCGGTCGGCGCCCAGGTGTGCAAAGGCCAAACACCGGCGAGAACGGCAAAGCCAAGGA
>JACDBM010000306.1 GCA_013694945.1 Chthoniobacterales bacterium | reverse complement strand
TTCATGGTGACAGACGCGAATAGTGGCGCAGAACTGAAGCCCTAACGAGCGGCAAAACGGCCTGGCGAGGCAAAAATTGTCGAAAAACCTCTGGAGTTCGATCATCTTTATGCCACAATCGGCGCGGTCGAGGTGGCGAGTGATCGTCTTCCCGGCAATGCCTCCGGCGCATTTAGTTTGACCGCAAGCCGGAACTTAACCAAAAACAGGAGCAACAAAATGAAGAAACTAACCTTAACCTTGTGCGCAGTTACCGCCTTGGTCTCGGCAACTTACGCCGGAACCGAGACCTACTCCGGCAAGGAGATGAAGCAGACGCAGCAGACGATGGAAACGCCATGTCCAACATGGTATGCAGATAATGAATTTAATGTCTCGATCTCGGGCGTTTACGCCCCGACCGCGAATGAGTACCGCGAAGACACCTACCTCGGTGTTGATCATGGCTGGGGAGCCGCGATTGACGCGAAGTTTTTCTTCCGGCGTTATTTCGGCGTCGGTATTCAGGGCTTCGGCTTGTCGATTAATAACAGCAGGAACGATTTCCTCGATCAGTTCGACGACGACGAGAATAACGACTTCGCCGGTGGCGTGCTCGGCACGTTCACATTCCGCTACCCGATTCCTTGCACACGGTTCGCCCCGTATGGCTGGGCTGGTGTGGGCGCGATCTTCGGCGGCGGCAATGGCAATCGGCTCGTCTTCGATGACGACGATATCGACTTCCCCACCGACAACCGTGGAGAGGACGATGCGCGTTTGATGGCGCAGTACGGTCTCGGCTTCGAAGTGCGTTTCACGCCACATCTGGGCTTGCTGAACGACGTGAGCTATAATCACCTTGAAGGCGGGTTTAACGACTTCTGGCAGGTCCGCACCGGTCTGAACTTCGCGTTCTAAGCAGATCCGGAGACAAAATCTCAAACGCCGGAGCACTGTATGTGCTTCCGGCGTTTTGTTTTAGAAGGCTGAACGAGCGATCGCAAAGGGGGTCGGCACGAATCGAGCGGCCGCTGAACGGAAATGGAGCAAGCACGGGGAGCGGGGCCTGCCCGTGGCTTGCGAAGAACCTGCTTGGCGCTGAAACTAACGCATGTCGTTCGCTGCAATCTTGGACAATCTGCGCTGGAAGAAATCGGTTCTTCTTCGGCGGTTCGAGCGGCTGATTACGCCGAAGTCCGATGCGGAGCTGGAGGCGCTTGCACAGGAGTCGCGCGCTCTAACTGGGCAAAATTTCGGCCGCACCATGCGTCTGTTCGCTCCACTCTATCTGTCCAACGAGTGCATCAACAATTGCCGTTACTGCGGGTTCTCGCGGGACAATCCGATCCTCCGCGTTACGCTTAACCTTGATCAAGTACTCGCCGAAGCGAGGCACCTCGCCGAACAAGGTTTTCGGCAAATTCTGCTGGTGGCGGGCGAGCATCCGAAGTTTGTCAGCGGCAATTACCTCTCGGACTGCGTGCGCGCGCTCGCCCCGAGTTTTTCATCCATTTCGATAGAAGTCGGTCCAATGGAGACGGACGAATATGCGCCGCTGGTCGCGGCAGGCGCCGAAGCGCTCGTGGTGTACCAGGAGACGTATGATCGACATGTCTATGCGGAGATGCACACATCCGGACCGAAGCGCGATTTCAACTGGCGGCTGGATTGCCCCGTTCGGGGCTATGATGCTGGTTTCCGGCGGATTGGAATCGGAGCACTCTTAGGTTTGGCCAGGTGGCAGGCCGAGGCCGTCGCTCTCGCCGCGCACCTCGAGTATCTTCTCAAGCGGTGCTGGCAGGCGCAGATCAGCGTGAGTCTTCCTCGCCTGCGACCGGCTGCCGGTGGCTTCGTGCCCAGTTTCACGATGAGCGATCGCGAGCTTGCGCAGCTGATCTGTGCTCTTCGGGTGACGTTTCCCCAGATCGGAATTGTCCTGAGCACGCGTGAGCGCGCGGCCTTGCGGGACGCGCTGGTGCCGCTCGGTATCACCATGATGAGTGCCGGCAGCCACACGGAACCGGGCGGATACACGAACCAGGGAGAGGCTAACCTGCACAGGACAGTGCGTGGAAGAATCATTGCGCCGGAGTTCACCAACGGGTCTGCCAGAGTTGCGACGGGCCAGTTCGCAATCAGTGACGACCGCTCGCCTTCGCAGATTGCCGCTGCGTTGTCTCGCCACGGTCTTGAGCCGATCTGGAAAGATTGGGATCAGGCGCTGGTCGCCTCATGAATGTTTGGTTGAATGGAGAGAT
>JACDBM010000038.1 GCA_013694945.1 Chthoniobacterales bacterium | reverse complement strand
TGGCCGCTTCCGCCGAAGGCTCCGGCGGATGCCGAGTCGAGCACAAGGAGATTTGTTCCGTAGAACGGCAGGCCGGCGAGTGAGTCCCAGTCCGCCACCGGCACGGCCTTGGCAAACTGCACACCCGCCCTGGAAAGGTACGCACCGAAGTCAGCCGGCTCCGCTCCGTGCAATTGCAAGCCGGTGATAAACGGCCGACGCGCGACAGCTAACGCTTCCTCGAAAGTCGGATTCACGAGCACCGCGACCCTGCTTACCTCGGGCGGCAATTGCGCGATCCAATCAGCCGCGGTTTCCAGTTCCAGGTAGCGTTTGCTCCTCGAATAGAAATTGAAGCCGAGCGCGTCCGCGCCCAGCTCCACCGCGGCTTCGGCATCGGCAGCATTTGTGATCCCGCAAATTTTGATCCGGAGCCGCCCTGGCTTCCCTGTCTCGCCACCAAACATGGAGAAGATCGCGGCCGCCTTCAGGCTGCGCTGGCGTATCCGAGGGCGGGTTTCCCGAAATCCGCCGCGGGCATTTCGTTCACCAGCTTCACAATGCCGTCCTGCCATTTGCGCCCGATCTCCGCGAGATAAGGGTCGTCTTTTTCAAGTCGCATGCGTTTGCTGACCTGAAGCGAATCCGTTTCGTAGCAAAGAATGTCCACTGGAGGGCCTACTGAAACGTTGCTCTTAATCGTCGCGTCTAACGAGACGATCCCAAACTTTACCGCCTCGCACAAATCCGTCTCGTAGGTGAAGCCGCGATCCAGAATCGGCTTCCCGTACTTGGCTTCGCCGATCTGAAGAAACGGGCAATCACGCGTCGCGTGAATACTGTTCCCCTGCGGATAAATCTGGTGCACTTCTGGAGCCATTCCCGCGATTTGCCCGCCTACGATGAGATTGATATTGAACGCAAATCCATCGGCTTCGAGCGCGGCACGATCGCGTTTCTCCACGGTGCGCACCTTCGAGCCGATGTAACGGACAGTCTCATACAGCGTCTGCCGATTCATGATGTGCTTCTTCCTGGGATCGCCATCTCCCAGCACGAGGTCGTCATCGATCATCGCCAGAGTAGCTTGCGTGAGAGAAAGATTTCCCGAGCTCATGATGCAGATCACGCGATCACCCGGTTTCTCATAGATTCGCATTTTGCTTCGCATGGTGACATTATCCATGCCGGCGCTCGTGCGAGAATCTGAGAGAAAGACCGCGCCATTGCGGCAGAGCATCCCGACACAGTAGGTCATCGCGGTTTTCCTTCTCCGCTGTCGACCACACGACCTTGAACGCGTTTGATCTGAGTGTGGTGCGTCAGGACGTGCACGCGTCCGTCGCCTCCCCTGAAGAAGGCACTCAGCATCCAGCTGATAAGTCCGATCACGATCGCCCCCCAGAAGGCGCTGCCGAAACTGTCCACGTGAAAGGACCGGACAAAGGTGGGAACCCAGAGAAGCATGAGGCCATTCACCACCAGGATAAACAAACCAAGAGTAAACAGAATGAGCGGTGCGCCCAAAAGCAGCAGAATCGGCCGGACAAAGGCATTCAGAATCCCCAGCAAAAGCGCGGCCCCGAGCAGTCCACTAACGCTGTCATAGCGGATGCCGCGGAGGAACGCTGATGTGACCATTACAGCCACGGTGGTAACCATCCAACGGAAGAGAAAGTGGCGCACGCGCGCACCGTACGCGCAAATGCGCGCTCGACGCAACGCTTAACCCAGAATCCGCTTGCAAACACTGTCTCAGCCCATGATCGGTCTCGTTGCAATGCCTATGACTTCGCGAAACGATTCGAAAACCGAACAGAGCAACGGCGACAGCCCTAGTGCTGCTTTGCCCGCGACACTGCAGACTTCAATACCTCCGCAATCGGAAAAGCGCGCGAAGTCCGCAAAGAACGCTTCGAAGAAAAACGTTGCCGTGAAGAAGAGCGCGAAGACGGCCGCAACCAAAGCCGCGCCGAAACGGCCACGTCGAAGCAAGCCGTACGAGCCTTCCGATGCCGATATTCGCCTGCGCGCCTATTTCATAGCCGAGCGGCGAGTTCAAATGGCTTTGCAAGGGGATCCGGCAAAAGACTGGCTCGAGGCCCGGCGGCAGCTATTGGAAGAAGCTGCGAGTCAGGGCAACCGGTTCTGAGCTCACTGGCGCCTGCGCAAGCAGCGTAACTCTGCCTACGGCACAGTCAGTTCAATGTCTGGCACGGCTTCCCGGATCCGCTCCAGCAACCGGTTGATGGCATACGGTTTTGAGAGTAATCCCCGCACGCGGGGCTCCCTCAGAAGCTCCTGGGCGCGCTGCTCATCTGCTCTCCCGGAGATGAGTAGAAGTGGCGGCACGACGCGCGGCGGCTGGCTGTTTTCGTAAACTTTGGCGATGAGAGAAAACAGCAGAGCTCCGTCGATCATCGGCATCGAAAAATCGAAGATCAAGAGGTCATAGGCTTTCTTCAGCGCCAATTCGAACGCGTACTCCGGTTTCGGAGAGGTATCCACTTCGCAGCGCAGGAGCGATGTCAGCGCTTCGCGCGTGACTCGCATGAGCGCAACGTCGTCATCCACGATTAGGATTCTTTTCAGCTCGTTCGCCACGAGAGGACGCTTGCGCCGAAGCCGCTCAGGTTACAAGCTTTTCCGATGCAGGAAGCATTCGTGCAGCTCGCCGGCGCACTCAGAGAGCGGCTCGCCGTCATTGGCGACGAACAGAGCCGTCGCGATCTGAAAACGCACACAGCCCGGTTGCAGAAAGTCTCCGAAGAAATTGAAGCGCTCGAGCGTCAGTTGCCGAGCCGGATTGATCCGCAACTGCGCCACTTTCTGCAGCGGCGTAGCTACACCAAAGCGCTCGCCTTGATGGAAGCGCTCGAGCAACGCGAGCAGCGAATATCCGAAGTCTAACAAAGGTGTAGCTATCCAGACGACGTACCTGAAGATATCCCGCCGTGCCGGCTGCGTGTTCTGTGCGCGCGTTGAATACGTCGACCACGATAGAACTTGGATACCTGAAGGAAGCTCAATGATGCCATTCATCCACAAAGACAGAGAGTGGGAATGGGAGAACGAATTCAGAATTATCATCCAACGTTTCCCTGTGTCGCACCGCGCAACCGGTGAACCCTTTTATGATTGCGGCAGGGAGAACCGAGATGCCGGCCTTCTTTTCTCGTTAGACCTGGCCGAATTCATTGATGCGGTAGTTATATCGCCTACGGCTTCGCTTGAGACGGCAACTCCCGTCAGAAATCTTGCGCGAAAACACAATCTTATTGGTAAAGTGCGCGATTCGAATGTTAGGGGCGCCTACGGGGCAGAGCTTACTATCGACACCAGCTGAATGAGGCCGCTTTAAGACCAGACGGAGTATTACCGTTGTCGGAGAGGACGACTCGCTTGACATACCAAGCCAGTCTCGCGGTAATACGTTGGAATGCGATGTGCCAGATCCTTTGCCGTTAGTTTACGCAGCTTCGAAAAACTGACGACGGTTGTCACGGTCCGTAAATTCTCGTATGACTGTCCTCGCTGCCATCTGGCAGGTCGAAAGCGTGTTGCCAATCGCGGCCGGTTCAAGGTCATCGCCGAAATAGCGGGCATCTACTGTCGGGAACAGGGAAACGAGATTGCCTCACCGTCCGGATCTCGCTTGCTGGACAAATTCTTTCCGCCGCCTCGAAGAGCTTATCCAGATCGTGACTAAGCTTCCTCAACACTTTGTCGCTATACCCAGCCTTCTCGACCAGCAGGGCTTTGATGAACAGTTCTGTTGCCATCCGCGAGTTGAAGGTGGCGCGCGGGTTGTAGGGCGTCGATTGAAGGCTCAGCGCTGCACCGAGCAAGTTATGGCCCAGGGCCGCGCTGCCTCCGGATTATCTCGTGCAATGTAAGAAGAACAATCTCCGCGAGATCCGCTATTGCGGGGTCGTGATTTCGACTCGGAAATCTATTTGGGAATGAGCAAGCGAACCTCGTCGATGGATTTGGCTTCGTCGGGATCGCCGGCAGGCGGCTGCCCACCGCGACCAGGAATGAATCAGCTACGAGAGACTACCGCGAATAAAGCTCAACGATCAGCTGTTCGTTGACCATTGGTTGCATTTCGTCGCGAGCCGGAATCCGGGCAACTTTACCGCTGAGCGCGTCGCGATCGGCGATGAGCCAATCGGGCACGGGCGCGATTTGCGTCAGCTCGAGATTACGAAGAGCAAGCTGGCGCGATTTCGGTTTGTCTTTCACCTTGATCTCGTCGCCAGGCTTCACGTTGTAGGAAGCAATATTAACGTTGCGGCCATTCACCTGCACATGACCGTGCGACACGAGTTGGCGCGCGCCGCTGCGGGTGTTCGCGAGGCCCAGGCGGAAGATGACGTTGTCGAGACGCGTTTCGAGCAACTGGAGAAGCGTTTCACCCGTCACCCCGCGTCTTTGGAGCGCCGTCTGAAATATGCGGCGGAATTGCTTCTCGAGAAGGCCGTACTGATAGCGAAGCTTCTGCTTCTCACCGAGCGCGACAGCGTAATCCGATTGCTTGCGGCGCGAACCCTTCGGTCCGTGCATTCCAGGCGGATAGTTTTTCCGCTCCAGCGATTTCGACGGTCCAAAGAGAGGCACCCCATAGCGGCGGCTGACTTTGGTTTTGGGTCCGGTGTATCTGCCCATTTAAGAGGTTGATGGTAGAAAGTTGATGTTTGATGGGCTCAGACGCGGCGCTGTTTAGGCGGCCGGCAGCCATTGTGCGGCACTGGTGTAACGTCGCGGATGACGGTGAGATCGAGCCCGATGGCCTGCAATGCGCGCACAGCGGATTCGCGGCCCGCGCCCGGTCCGCGGACCAGCACTTCCACTTCCTTGAGCCCATGACCCATTGCCTGACGGGACGCATCTTGCGCCACCATTTGCGCCGCATAAGCGGTGCTTTTGCGTGAGCCCTTGAAGCCGACTTTGCCGGCGCTCGACCACCCGATAACGTTGCCGTTCAGGTCCGTGATCGTGACGATCGTGTTGTTGAAAGTAGAAAGCACATGAGCAACGCCCGAATGGACGTTCTTGCTCCCCTTGGCTTTGATAATCTTCGGCTTCTCGACATCGTTCGGATCGAGCGAGAGGTTTTCCTTTACCGGCTCCGGCGCAGGTTCTTCTTTCCTTGCCTTCGCTTTCTTCGCTGTTTTCGGCGCAGACGGGGCCGGAGCTCCCGCAGGAGCCGGTTGACCTGAACTCTCCGCTGCAGGCGTGGCGGCTTTGGCGGGCGGCGTCTCCGGCGCGCGAGCTTCCGGCCCGGCGGGCTTTCCCTTTTTCTTCTCTTCTGTATCAGCCATGATCAATTCTTACGTCTGCTTCTCTCGCCTAGGTCTTGCCAGCTTTCGCATCCTTGTTCCGAATCACGCCCAC
>JACDBM010000219.1 GCA_013694945.1 Chthoniobacterales bacterium | reverse complement strand
CCGCTCCTCATTCCTCTCCGCCGAAGCGATTGTCGGGACCGGAATCACGATTGCCATGATCGGGCTGCTGCTTCTGATGCTCGGCTGGGCGCAGCACATGCGCGAAGTGAAAGAGGCGACCTGGGTCCTGGTGCCGCTCGGGGCTCTTCTGTTGATTGCAGGAGCATTGGGAATTGCGTTCGGACGTCCCGGCAGACACTGAGCACGGGTACTTCCTTCAGCCTGGACGGGAACGGGTCTGCCCCTTCGAATGCGCTCTTTGGGAGCGAAATTCTCCTTGGGACCGGCAGCGGTGTCGATCTGCAGTCGATGCGCAGAAATCCAGGCCGGCCCGCGGACGATTTTTTCTAAGACGTACGGACGGGAGAGGTGTTGATTCAGCTATGAAGACAATCGTTGTCCTGGGGTGTAGCCGCTCTTTTTGCGGGCTGCACCACCACATCAACTACGACCGCATACACTCGCCCTAATCACCGGGCATTGAGCGACAAGCGAGTCCATACGCAAAGGGAGCTGCAACAGACCGGCCAGCCGACTATTGGTGGGGCCCTTCAAACGGTGGACCCTGCGGTTTACATTTCCGGCGACCGATAACCTGGCGCGGCGCAACCGGTCAAATCCGGTCACAGCCGCGGCGCCTTGTCGCCGCTGGTCACCCGCATTGTCTCAGAGCGTTATTTTGTGACCGTGAAGGGCACTGAATACTGCGCCTCTTCCCACATCAAGCGCAAGACACCACCGCCGGCATCGGCCTTCTCGATCGCAATCGTGAACTGATCGGCGGTTTTCGCGGTGGCTTCCTTCTTCATCTCAATGCGAGCGAGGTCCTGTTTCTCGTCATACCTCGTTCCCCACTGTCCCGTCTGCTTGTTCACGATGAGCTTGGCGTTGCCCCCTTCTTCCGGAAGCAGAAAGAGCGAATAACTTCCCGCAGGAATGGCCGTGCCGTTCATGTCGAGCGGCTGCTTCGTGGTAAGCAGCGTCGCTTCGTCGGCGCCCATTCGCCAAACCTTGCTGAAAGGAATCACGCCGCCCCAGATCTTCCGCTTCTCGCCACTCTTCGGGTCCTTCGAATAAGGACGTCCGTAAACAACCGAGACTTCGTTGCCATCGATCGTCGCGTTCACGGTTTCGTGCGGGCTGACGCGCTGCTTATCTTGTGCGGCGAGGGGAGAAAGAGCCAGCAGCAGGGCAGGGAGTACTAGGAGGGAAGCATTAAAGCGTTTCATAATTCGGCAAGCTCGCCCTCCTGCCGCACGCCGTCCAGCCGCGACTTTCCGTGCTGCTGGGTTGGTTACTCTTCCGGTTTCTCCGCAGCGCCGGGAGTCTCCGGCGGAGGCGTCTCGGACTTCGACGGGATATTCTCCTGGCTGATGAATTCTTCCTGCGGCGCATCGGTCGTGGCGGCGGTGACCTTCTTCTTGTCGTGCTTTTGTTCATTATCGCTCATGGTAAAAGTTGATACGCGCATGCTCCGCGCGGCGGTTCCGAATCATTCACCCCTCCGCGGCCGCGCGGATAAGCCGTCGTCGAAAACGGGAGTGCAACGGCACCAGGATTGCCATCGTGAAGTAGATCCACCCGCTCCACGCGATCTGTTCGGGGGCATCATGAATGAAGTGATGCCGATGCCCACCGGAATGCACCATCCCTGAATCTCGCCGCCTGCCGTCATGCGTTCTCGCGCGTTCAACCTGAGCGGCTTGCGCAATCTCCATCCGCAAATTCAGCAGGAGAATTTCCAGCGCAACGGCAGTGAAGCCGAGCGCGAAAAGCGGGGGTAGTTTGTCGAGGCTTTGGACGTTGAGCGGATGTCGGACTCGTCAATCGCTCAGGAAATACCAGATCCCTCCGAACACGACTCGCAGGGGTAGATGTCAGCGCGACGCAAATCGCGTCAGGTCAAGATTATCGAAACGGAAGCCGCCGCAAATCGCGGTTGCATCACTGCGGCAGCATGGCGTTCTTCTCCACCACCATGCCTCTCGCCTCCCGAAGCTTCGCGCTCCTCGCACTGTTCGCCTCCGGCCTGCTCTCCGTTTCCACCGCGCCCGCTCAGCCCGTGCCGGACGCGACGCGTTTGCTGCGCTTTCCGACCACAAACGGGCAGCAGATTGTCTTCTGCTATGCAGGGCAGCTTTACAGCGTCAGCAAGGATGGCGGGACGGCACGCCGCCTAACGACTGGCCCAGGGTACACGTCCTTTCCGCGCTTCTCTCCGGACGGAGCGCAACTCGCGTTCACCTCTCACTACGACGGGAACACGGAGGTCTACGTGATGCCGGGCGAAGGCGGCGCGCCGAAACGGCTCACCACGACTGCGACGCTTGGACGCGACGACATCTCGGACCGGATGGGGCCGAACAATATCGTCATGACATGGCAGAACACGAAGCCGCTCGTCGTGTTCCGCTCGCGCATGAGTTCCTACAACTCGTTCAACGGGCAGCTTTACACCGTCGGCCTTGACGCTGAGCTGCCGCAGCAATTGCCCTTCCCGCGCGGAGGCTTCGCCTCATTCTCGCCGGACGATTCCAAGCTCGCCTTCAACCGCATCTTCCGCGAGTTCCGCACTTGGAAGCACTACCGCGGCGGCATGGCCGACGATATTTGGATTCACGACTTTAAGACCGGGCAGACGGAGAACCTAACGAATGATGCGGCGCAGGACATCTGCCCCATGTGGGGTCCCGACAACCGCGTCTATTTCATTTCCGATCGCACTGGTCGGATGAATCTTTTTGCCACTGACCTTGCAACCAGGGAGACGAAGCAGCTCACGACCTACAATGACTTTGACATTAAGTTCCCGTCCCTCGGCAAGGATGCGGTTGTTTTCGAACAAGCAGGCTCCATCTGGCGCTACGACCTTGGCAGTGGTCAGACCGCCCAAGTGCCGATTGCAATCAAGGAAGACCTCTCCTCCGGCCGCGCGGGAATGGTCGATGCCTCGAAGCACATTGAATCGATCGCACCCGGGCCTGACGGTCACCGGGTCATTGCTGTGGCGCGCGGTGAGCTTTACTCCATTCCCGGCCAGGACGGCACACCACGGAATTTAACGAGAACTGGAAACGCGCACGAGCGCGACGCGATCTGGTCGCCGGACGGCAAGTGGATCGCCTACAACTCCGATGTCACGGGCGAGAACGAGCTTTACGTCAGGCCGCAGGACGGCAAAGGCGAAGCGCAACAGGTAACCGGCGGCGCCGACACTTATTTCTACCGAGCCGTCTGGTCGCCCGATAGCAAGAAGCTGCTCTGGGCCGATCGGATGCAGCGGCTGCGCTTCGTCGATATTCCCAGCAAAAACGTCACGCTGGTCGATCAGGATAAATCCGGCGAGCTGCGCAGTTATGGCTGGTCGCCCGACAGCCAGTGGATCGCCTGGGAGCGGCCGGAGGAGAACGGAATGCCGAAAGTCTATCTCTTCTCGACAGTCGATAAAAAGCCGGTGGCCGTCACGGACGATTGGTATGCGTCCGGAAATTCCGTCTTCAGTGATGACGGAAAGTATCTGCTCCTCACCTCCAGCCGCGACTTCAAGCCGACATTCGGGGAAGGGGACTTCGTGAATGTTTATCGCGACATGGGGCGCGTCTATCTCGTCACGCTTTCAAAGGAAACACCCTCACCGCTGGAACCTCGCAGCGATGAAGTCGGCAAAGACGACAAGAAGGACAAAGAAAAGGACGCCGACGCGAAGAAGCCGGATGAGCCTAACAAGAAAGCAGATGCGAAAGATTCAAAAGACAAGAAGCCGGAGGAACCGAAGAAGCCCGTCGTAGTCAAAGTCGACCTCGATGGTATTCAAAATCGGCTCATCGCCCTCAAGATCCCACCGGCGGATTACAGTGATCTGCGCATGGTGGGTGATCGGATATTTTATCTGCGCCGGACGGTAGCGGACGATCGCGATGATGACGACGAAAGCGCCGAGCCCGAAAACCGGAAATCGCACCTCTGTGTCTATAGCTTGGAAGATCGAAAAGAGACGGTGCTTGGCGACGTCAACAGCTACGAAATCACGGCAGATGGCAAGAAAATGCTGGTCAAGGTCGACAAGGATTGGGCGATCGTGGATCTCCCCAAAGAGAAGCTGGAATTAAAGGACGAAAAGGCGGGGAAGGATTACAAGCTCAAACTCGCGGGACTCGACTTGCAGCTCGATCGCCACGCGGAGTGGAACCAGATTTATTTCGAAGCCTGGCGGCAGATGCGCGACTTCTTCTACGCGCCGAACATGAATGGCGTCGATTGGAAAGCGATGCGCGACAAGTATGCGCCGCTCGTTCCTTTCGTGAATCACCGCAATGATCTCACCTACTTGCTCGGTGAGCTGATCGGTGAGTTAAACAACGGGCATGCCTATGTGGGCGGTGGGGAACGCCCTGAAACTCCCCGGATCAAGACGGGCCTGCTGGGCGCTGAGTTCTCGCGCGATCCGGCGACGCGGGCTTACAAGATAGAACGAATTCTACCCGGCGAAAATTGGGACGATCGCACGCGCTCTCCCTTGCTCGCCATTGGTCTGAACGTCAAGCCCGGCGACTACCTCCTGGCTGTGAACGGCATTCCCGTTGCCACGCTGGCCAACCTTTACGAGGCGCTTATTGGCACGGCCGGGAAGCAAGTCATCCTCCGGGTCAATTCACGGCCGAGCGACGATGGAGCGCGTGACATCACCGTCGTGCCGACCGCCGACGAAGCGCCGCTCTATTACCGCGCCTGGGTGCAGAAGAATATTGATGAAGTGGCGAAAAAAACCGGCGGCCAGGTTGGCTACATTCACATCCCAGACATGGGGGAGCCGGGCCTGAGTCAATTCACCAAGCTTTACTTCCCGCAGATCAGAAAAAAGGCGCTCATCGTGGATGTGCGCGGTAATGGCGGCGGATTCGTATCGCCGCTCGTGATCGATCGCCTCCGCCGCACGCTCGTGATGGTGGAGATCGCCCGCAACGGCGTGCCCGACACCAATCCGCCGCAGACGTTTCTTGGCCCGATGGTGACTTTGATTAACGAGTTCTCCGCATCTGATGGCGACATCTTCCCGTATCGCTTCAAGTCGTTAGGCTTGGGCAAGCTGATCGGCAAACGCACTTGGGGCGGCGTCGTCGGGATTCGCGGTTCCCTGCCGTTTACGGACGGCGGGCAGCTCTCGAAACCAGAGTTTGCGCCGTATTCGAAAGACGGAAAAGAGTGGGTCATCGAGAGCCATGGGGTTGACCCCGACATCGTCGTCGACAACGATCCGCTGAAGGAATTCCGCGGGGAAGATCAGCAGCTCAACAAAGCGGTCGAAGAAATGCAGGCAGAGCTGAAGACAAAAGGCTTCGATTTACCGCCCGTGCCGCCGTATCCGGACCGAAACCCAAGCAGGTAAAAGATCGTCAAGATAGCGCGCCGTGGTCCATGTCCTCGACACACGACAGCTGGATCGCGTCGGCATTATCGCGGTCACAGCGCTGGAAACCGATGAAGGGATTGTCCTTTTTGACACCGGCCCCGAGTCAACCTTTCGAAATGTCGCGGCGGAACTGACGCAAATTGGTGCGCGACTAGAGGACGTAAGGCACGTTTTCCTCAGTCATATTCACTTCGACCATGCCGGGGCCGCGTGGCGCTTTGCGGAACTTGGCGCCACCATCTACGTGCATCCAGACGGAGCACGGCACCTTCTCGATCCTGCGAAGATCGTTAATTCCGCCGCCCGCATCTTTGGTGACAAGATGCAGCGGCTCTGGGGTCGGGTCGCGCCCGTGTCAGAGCGCAACGTTATTGTCCTGGAGGACCTGGATGTCATCCGCGTCCCGCCTTTCGAGTTCCGTGCGCTCGCGACACGGGGCCACGCCAGTCATCATCATGTTTATCATTGGGACGACACGGTATTTGGCGGCGACATTGCCGGAGTCCGGCTCGGTGGCGGTCCACCAATTCCACCGTTCGTTCCGCCGGAGCTGCATATCGAGT
>JACDBM010000209.1 GCA_013694945.1 Chthoniobacterales bacterium | reverse complement strand
TGGATACCGATGATGATAACATTCCGAAGGCCGGCTGGGGTTGGCCGGAAACAAGCGGCGCCTTCGAGACGACAGCCGAAGACCTCGGGTTCATTAATGTTTACCGCGCCTTCACGCGGGAGCCAATCTGGCCGCGGGGTTTTCCACTCGAGCGGATCAAGCTTCCCGAGGCCGAGCCTGCGAAAGGGCAACCGAAGCAGGTAAAGATCGGGATCTGGCAGGGGCTGGCGGACGGCGATCCGGACGTAGATGCCATCTACCGCCTAACGAGTGATGCGCCGTGCTACTTCGATGGCCGACCACCTCTGGTGCTCGGCGCCGGCACATGGTCTCCTTTCAACTCGCAGAACACCATGTTTGTGCGGGAACTGTTTCCGCTCCTGTATCTTCCCGCCTTTGTTACCTTTCGTTTCACTGACATTCTGCGCGGGTTAATTGCGCAGCCGATCCTTTGGGCGGCGGGTTACAACCTCGGCTTCACCTCCGCGACCGTGGTCCAGGAGCGAAATCCGCACAATTACCTGAAGGATTTCGAATCAGAGCTGCCCTGCTACCTGCTCGTGCAGCAGGTGGCGGATACAGTCGCGGCTACCGTGCGGTCCGGCGCCAGCATCGCCGATAATCTCGTTAGTTCGTATGAGGCGCTCCTGTCGCGCGGAGTGGTGAAGCCGGAGGAGCTGCGGGCACTTCATGCGTGGCTGCTGGATCTGGAGGCCTAAGGAGCGAAGCGGTGCGCAATTGGTTAACGAAAAAAAGCCAGAGCGCCACGGCGGCGTAGAACTTGATCGAGATAAGCAGCGTCCACCAGGCGTGCTTGAGCGCTGGTTCGGCGAGCGGCACCGGCCACGCAATGAGAAATAGAGCGCTCAAAACAAGGATCGCCCGCCTCCGGCTCAACTCGTGTGTGACGAGCATCCGAATGCCAAGCACTGCCGCGGGCAGCACATAGACGAGATGGTGCTCCCAGGAGAGTGGAGCGATGAGGAAGATCATAAGAAGATAACTCGCGATCTCCGATTCGCCGAGGACCCCGCTCTTGTTTCGTCGGGAAGCCCGGAAGCTGTAGAAGGCGGTCGATCCCAGCACTGCCAGGGCTAGAAGCGTGGCGACTGGCCTGGCAATGGCTGGGGAAGGCAACGGCGCCTCGCTGAACTCGTTCGGGAGAAATAATCGGGTGATGAAGCCGTTGATGTTCTGGTTCCAAGGCCCGGCAGGTGAGATGGCGTTGTTCGCGTAGCCGCCTTGCGGCAAGACTTCGCGAAGCCAGCTGCCCCAAACCTCGGACGGAAGCACAAGCGCGGCGAGCGCGGTAAACGCAGCCAAAAACAGGCATGTCAGCAAAATGGCCTTGAAACGGCGATGGAAGAAGAGCGGAAGGAGAAGCAGAACAGGATAGGTCTTGAGCAGAATCGCGACAGAAAGCGGCAGCGCGATTCGCCACGGCGCGAAGTTCTGGCGCATGCCCACAAGCGCGAGGCAGAGGAACGGCAGCACGAGAAGATTGATCTGACCGACCGCAAGGGTAACGATCGCCGGATCGAAAAGGAGGAAGTAGAGAAGCGAGAGCACGACCGTGAGAACACGTTTTTCTCGCTCGTTAGGCAAAAGCGTCAGCCGGGAGAGAATCAGCCAAATGGCTGTCAGATAGCCCAGATGGCTGACCACGAGGAGGGCGGCTTTGCCGGGTGAAAATGCGAGCTTTGAAAACGGCCAGAATGCGAGAAGCGAGGGCGGCGGGTAAAGATAAGGATGGACCTTTCGCCCAAGCTCCTGGGAAGCGAAATCGAACGCAGCTGAACCATAAGGAGACTTGTGTTCAGCAAAGGTGAGCATGGCCGCGTAGTGATATGATGGGTAATCAGCGCTTCCGCCCGGGAGGAATTTCCAGCCGAAGTTGTAGGCAAAAGGCGCGTAGAGGAAGACGAAGAGCGCGCAGAAAAGCGCCCGCGCCGAACAGCCCGGCTTGCGCGGTTTCGGAGACTGCCGATCAGGCGCCAGCGAGGGAGCCGCGAGAGTTTCGTGGGGCATACCGGTCAAAGGTCGGTGGGGAAGGGGAGTGCAGAATCAGTGATCGCTGCAATCTTTGCGCTCGGCTAGACCAAAACTTCGCGACTCGCATCGCGA
>JACDBM010000023.1 GCA_013694945.1 Chthoniobacterales bacterium | reverse complement strand
TGCCGGTAATGAGAACCGAACGCATGGAGAAATTGATTCCCGCCGCCAGTCCCATCGTCGCCACGACCACGTTGAGCTGTCCTGCTTTCGCGAGCGGTTCGATCAAGCCGGCGCGAACCGCGTAGCTGAGCCCACTGTGATGATAAGCCACGCGGCTGCGCAGTAATTTCGCCAGCCGTTTGCCGGCGAGCGCCTCCTGCGCGGGAGAAAGCGGCAGTGGATCACGAACCGTCATCGCGGAGGCGATCGACTGCGCCATTTCCTCGCTCGTGTTTCGGCGTGGTGCGAAGACGAGCACGGGCGCGAGCTCCGCGCGCAAGGCGCGCCCGATCATGCGCGGCCAGAAACCCTTGGCCTGCACAAATTGGGAATCGGGCAGATTCCGCAGATCGACTTCTTCGAGCGGAACCGGACGCTCCTGATGCGAAACAAGAACGGCGTCGCGTCCAATGCGCTGGAACCAGCTGATGATGTCCTGCGGATTCCCCACGCTTCCGCTCAGGAGAAGGAGTTGTGTCTCCGCAGGAGCCAGGGCGAGCGCCAGCTCGTAATGCACGCCGCGCACGGGATCGCCAATCATCTGATATTCGTCCACCACGAGGAGCGTCGGTCCGTCGCCGCGGAGGAATCGTGCGCGCTGGGTTTCCAGCGTCGCGACAACCACTCTGGCGTTGAGATTAAGCGCGAGATCGCCGGTCGCGATGCCGACCTCCCAGCCCCGGCCCCGCCACTCCGCGAGCTTGTCGTTCGCCAGCGCACGCGTCGGCACGGTGAAGATCGCCTGGCCCTTCAGCGTCGGGTAGAGCAACTCGAAGATGTAGGTTTTGCCCGAGCCGGTCGGCGCCTGCACGACCACGTCCTTGCCTGCGCGGAGCGCGCGCACCGCCTCCTGCTGCCAGAGGTCCGGGACGACAAGATTGATCTCAAGTCCCGGCGGCATGCCGAAAGTTTGCGGTGAACCGAACCCCTATCAACCAAACAACGTCCGCTGCGGGAAATGATGGGACTGGCGTTCCGAAACCCTGCTCGTATCGTTCTGCGGCAATGAGCGGAAGCCGAGGCAAATTGCGCCGCGAGGGCCGGACTGGCGTCGCGTTAGTGGAACACCGGCTCGCTCACGTGCGGTCGCGCAGAGCGCGCCTCCTAAAACTCAACTTTTTCGCCCACACATGGACTTCAAGAAAATCTTCGGCTTCGGATCTTCCACCCCGCCACCGCCGCGGCCACCTTTGCGGCCACCATCACCTCCGGTCGTGAAAGCCTCTTCACCTTCCAAAACGCGCGCGTCTTCCGCCTCGACGATCGTAGGACGCTGGAAAGAGCCGAGCGGTAGTGACATAACAGAATTTCGGCCGGACGGGACCCTGGTGGAGAAACCCGCGAGCGGTGAGACAATTCGCGGGCGGTATTCGTGCGACGGGAGCAAACTGAAGGTTCAACTAGACAGTGTTTCGCAGGAACTATCATTCACGATTGCGATCAAAAACGACACGCTGGAAATGACAGATGCCGAGGGACTGGTGACGAAATACCTCCGGGCGCAGCCGTGAAGCTTCGTGCGCACCAGAGGGCAGTCCCACATGCCCAGACTGCGGCAGTTTGTAAAGCAAGGCGCTCTCGGGCTTATCGTCATCGCCGCGGTGCTCATGGCCCTCTTCGCTGTCGCCGATTGGTCGAGGCCTCCGCAAAACCAGGCTTCGGTTGTCCTCTATGAGAAAATAGTGACTGGCCCGTATCGCCGACTGATTCATCCGATCTCGACCCGGGTTGTTCGGTGCCGATACGTCCCGACTTGCTCGTCATATTCAGTCGAAGCCGTTCGGAGACATGGCCTGCCGAAAGGCGTTTGGTTAACGGTCACGCGCCTGTGCCGTTGCCTGCCGACTGTCCCCATGAATTCGCCGGATCCCGTGCCTCCGGCGGGCGCGACAAAGCACTCGCATTGGTGAGTTTCCGGCAGATGGATTCCGTCCACATCACGGTTTGCGATCACGAAAACAGCGAGGCTGCCGTCTCCCTGCTGAGCGCGCAATCACAGGAGCACGATATCGCGACCTCAGCGGAGTGTTTGCGCGAAGTGACGCACGCCGTCGTCGCTGAGCCGCGTCTTGGCTTTATCTTGCTTGCGGTCTTCGACGGAGCGCCGATCGGCCTCGCCTACGCTGCCTCTCACCTCAGCGCCGAACACGGCGGAACGATCGGCTGGCTCGAGGAACTCTTCGTCCAGCCAGAGTGGCGCAGCCGCGGTGTCGGCTCCCTGCTTCTGGACGGCACTCTCACGCGCGCTGAGAACCTCGGGTGGCGCGGCTTGGAACTGGAAGTCGTCGCGGGTCACGAGCGTGCGCTGTCACTTTACCGGAGGCACGGATTCCAGCCTCTCTTCCGCGCCCGTTTCTGTCGCATTTTCCCTCCTCAGATTCCTTCGTAGTCCTGAATCCTGCACGGCCTTCAGGATATCCGCTTGCGAATCGAGTACATGAAATCGAGCACGAAAGACAAAATCAAAGGGGCCATGGATCAAGCCAAGGGGGGCGCTCAGCAAAAGGCGGGACGCGCCACGAATAATCCTGAGATGGAAGACCGCGGAACCGCGAATAAAGCAGGCGGCAAGGTGAAGGAAAAAGTCGGTGACGTGAAGAAAGTCTTCGGCAAGTAGCCCGCGGAGCGGCACCTCCTCGGAGCAAAGGAAAGCGCGGCAACTGCTGGGCCGCGCTGTTGAAGCTAAGGAGAATCAGCAGTTCGTCGATCAGTTCCCGGTTCGCTGAATCGCTATGCAGCGCTCATGAACAGAGCGCTCCCATTAAGGGCGAAAACGGCGAGCGAGATGCCGCGCCGCACCGTTTGGTGCGTGCAAGAACACCCGAGCAGTCGCTCGCAAGATCCGAGCCGGCCAAGCGAACGTATGTCGCAGAGCGCTCCTTACCGGGCCAATGGCGAGACCGTCCCCTCGGCGGCCACAGCTTCCCAGTGTTTCGTTGCTCGCTCGAGCTCCCCTGCGACGCTCAGTAACTGGCGATTCAATTCCATTGCCGCTCCGCCGCGCTCATAGGTCTCCGGTTTCTCCAACTCCGCCGTCAGTTCCCCCTGGCGCCCTTCCAGCGACAGGATGTGCATCTCGAGCTCGCGCAGACGCTTCGCGTGATCGCGCTGCGTCTTTGCTTCCGCTTTCCGTTCCTCCGCCTGCACGCGGCGTTGCTGCCGCGCCTCCCGCAAACCAATTCCCGCCGGGACATGCTTCTGCATGTCGTGGACTGGGTGCATTGCGTTGCCCGGGACCGGGCGTGCAGAAGCACGTCCCTCCGAGACAAGAGCGGCACGCGCGGACGTGGCGCGGGATTTATCGAGGTAGTAATCGTAATCGCCGGCGTAAGGCGTGAGCCGGCCCGCGCCGATGTGCAGGACCGACTTTGCGATCGCGCGAATGAAATACACGTCGTGGCTGATGAAGATGAGCGTGCCTTCATACTGCGCGAGTGCCCCCACTAAAGCGTCGATGCTTCCGACATCGAGGTGCGTCGTCGGTTCGTCCATCAGGAGGAGGTTAGGCGGATCGAGCAGCAGCTTCACGAGGGCGAGCCGCGTCTTCTCACCGCCGCTCAGGACCGCGGTCGTTTTGAAAACGTCATCGCCGCGAAAAAGGAACGATCCGAGCACAGTCCGCGCGACCTGTTCCGAGACGGGATTCGGCATGTCCCGCGCGGTGTCGAGCACTGTCATGCCCGGCTGCAACATCTCGACGCGATACTGCGAGAAGTAGCCGACCTT
>JACDBM010000077.1 GCA_013694945.1 Chthoniobacterales bacterium | reverse complement strand
TTCACGACCAAGGTTGAGAAGGGCTCCGGGCCCGGAGAGTTTAATATCATAGTTCAGCCCAGAGATACCACTCGCGCGGCTAATGCGACGCTCACGATTAAGTCAGATCTGCCGCAATCCTTTTATGCCACCGTGCGCGTGACCCCGCCGGGCGCGATTGATCGTTAGGCTGTGAAGCGATCGCTGTTTTCCCAGGCCCTCCTTCTGCTCGCGCTCGCGTTTTTGCCCGCCTTGGGCGAGGCGCTTTATCTGCGTGAGGAGGTCTCGTGGGATGCGCCTCCCGTCGCCAACGACGAAGTCACGATTCAGGATGCGCTCGCCTGGGGTGAATCGCTGCTTTGGGTGGATGCGCGGCCGGACGCGCAGTTTGAAACTGAGCACATTCCAGGCGCGCTCTCGCTCAACGAAGATCGCTGGAACGAATTGTTGCCGCAGGTTCTAACGACCTGGGCGCCGGAAAAGCGCACCGTTGTCTATTGCAGCAGCCAAAGCTGCGCGGCGAGTCATGAAGTTGCGCGGCGTCTGCGGGAGGATGCGGGCCTGAAGAACGTGTTTGTGCTGCATGGCGGTTGGGAGGCATGGCAAAAGAAGTGAACAGCTCACCGCACGTGCAATCACCGCTCATGGGTGTGCAGAGGGGTGCGCCCCGGCGTTCTCCCTTCTGGCCGATCCTCGCGGGAGTCATTGGAGCTGTCTTCATCTATGCGGGCGGGACAAAAGCGTGGGATCCGATCGCGTTTACGCGCGACATCCAGAACTTCCACATTCTGCCCTGGCCCTTGGGTGTGCGTCTGGCTTTCTACCTGCCCTGGGTGGAAATTCTCTGCGGGTTGGCATTGCTCACGGGCTATTTGCGAGGGGGAGCGGTCGCTATCCTGACATCGCTCACGGTCGTTTTCATCGGGGCGATGATTGCCGCGAAAGTGCGCGGCATCGATCTTGAGTGCGGCTGCTTCGGAAGCGCTACGAAAAACCTCCCGTTCATCTGGCATCTCATGCTCGACTTTGCGCTCCTGGCCGCCTTGCTGGCGCTCTGGTCTGTCTCACCGCGCAATCGTGCGCGCAGGTAGGTTCGTGCGGTCTCAGAAGAAGCTCCCAACCGGCGAAGCTTTCGAACAGACGTCGGCTCCTCCCCAGTGCAGGTGAGTCGGAGAGTCTTGACACGATTCTTGGCTCACAGGGAGTTCCCGGGGCGGAGGGGGCGAGTTTTTGGTCGGTCCATGGACGTGCGGAAGCACGTTTTCCGGTGGGGTTGGCGGCCAACCGGAGTTGATCGCAGCCGAAAGGCGCAAGAGTCACCTCTTCTTCGCCCGGAACTTTACACCCGGTAAACTTTCGAAGTCGGCGTCTTGCGTCCAGATGACCGCATGTTCGGCGCGCGCGGTTGCCAGAATAATGCTATCGGCCATCGGCAGCTTCTCCGAATGACTGATGTCGGCCGCAGCCATCGCCAGAACCGCGGTCAGCTCGATGAGACGCCCGTGCTGAAGAGTTAAAGCAGCCTCGAGGGCGGCGCGGTGATCCCGCTGTTGCCGAACCCGCTTGCAGACTTCGAAGACGACAATCGTCGGCACGACCAGATCGCGAGTCTTTTCGATTGCCGGTGCAAAAAAATTTGCGTTTGGTCCATCAGCAAAATATTCGAGCCAGGCCGAGGAATCGACCAGGTTCATACGCGGTCTTTCTCCCGTGGCACAGAGGTATCAAGTCCGCGCAGAAAACCGCGCATCTGCTTGGGCGACCGGATCGGCAGAAGAATGATCCGCCCTTCATGCTCGACCACGTTGAACACCGTGCCGGCGGTGAGTTTCAGAGCAGTCCTTACTACTTTAGGAATAACAATCTGGAATTTCGGTGAAAGCGTTGTCCGGTTCACAATCGATTCCTTTCTTGTAAAACGATACCGGGATCGATCGCACTTTACAAGTTGGACATGGAGGCGATCAGCGGAACGGAGGCGTCCCGGCTCCATGCGGCAAAGGCAGGCGACACGCTGCACCTATCACGATAGCTGTAGGCTGAGGGGCTCTTTGCGGAGTGGCGCTGCTCACTGGTTTCCTGCGCTGGGGAGCGACCGGTATTCTCACGGCGCTCACCGCGATGTTCATCGGAGCAACCGTGGCCGCGATCTCGAGTGCGGCTGCTTCGGAAGCGCCACCAAAGGTCTGAACTTTAGCTGGCACCTCGCGATCGATCTCGCGCTGCTCGCCGGATTACTTGCGCTCTTGTTTCTCTCGCCCCGTGGCCGCACGCGCACATAGCGCAACTCCGCGGCCAGGGTCCGCGTACTCTCACTCTCGGAGGCTTTGCTCGAGGTGCCATTTCCGGGAATTCTGCCAAAGGCAGGGACGCCGATGTCTATGGTCCGCGTGTCGGACAGGCTCGTGGTGGCGGCATCCATGGTTTCGCCGCCGAGCTGAACGTGACTAACTGCACGGTGTATGGCAATTCGGCGGAAGGCGGTAAGTCGTTCGGTGTCTCTGGGGGCTCGGGCCCTTGGCGGCGGAATGTCTTATGCCGGCAGTGGCATTGTGAACCTCAGCAACAGCACCATTTCCGCCACCCGAGGAAGCGCAGCCGTCCCGGGGTGGCGGCATATACATGGCTAGTGGCACCGTCAACGTCAAAAGTACGATCGTCGCGCAGAACACCGCTACTACTACCGCTCCAGATGCTTTCGGGCCGTTTGTTTCGAAAGGTTTTAATCTCATCGGCAAAAAGGATGGCAGCACCGGCTTCACGAACGCGACGGACCGCAAAGGAAGCATTGCTTCCCCGCTCGATCCGAAACTTGGTCCTTTGCAGAATAATGGCGGCCTAACACAAACGGCGGCCTTGCTCACGGGCAGCCCCGCACTTGATAAAGGCACGAGTCTCAGTCTCTCCGCACTTTGACGACCAATCAGCGTGGCTCGGGTTTTCCGCGGAAGGTTGATAACCTAGCGATCACAAACGCCGCCGGCGGTGACGGCACCGACATTGGCGCCTTTGAATTGGGAGCACCTTAGCGCCATCGCGCAAGACGCATCGAAGCTTGGGCAATCTTGGGTTCAGCCCAGCTGCGCTCAAACTCTAATCGCGCGTAAGCGGTGACAGAAAATCGAAAAATCGCGGTCGAGATTCGAAAATCTCGTCACTCCCACTCAATCGTGCTCGGAGGCTTGCTCGAGATATCGTAGCAGACGCGATTAACGCCTTTCACCTCGTTGATGATCCGCGTGGAAATACGCGCGAG
>JACDBM010000073.1 GCA_013694945.1 Chthoniobacterales bacterium | reverse complement strand
CGCCTGGCGGTCTCAATCAAGATGCACACGCAGGGTATGAGCATCGATGAGGCAACGAAGTTCCTCATGGATAATTGTTACTATGAAGAAAAGACGGCGCGACAGGAAGCAATGCGCGGAACCTACGATCCAGGCTATTTGAATTACACGTTAGGCAAGCTCCAGATTCTGAAGCTCCGCGAAGATTACAAGGCACAGGAAGCGGACAAGTTTTCGCTCAAGAAATTCCATGACGAGATGCTCGCCCACGGCATGCCTGCCATCCGCCTCCTCCGCGAGATCATGCTAAAGGATAAGGCGAAATGGCCTGAGGTGCTCTAGAGGGTGTGCGCGTAGCTCCGCGATCTAATGTCGGAGGGGCCTCAGCGCTCGGACTGACTGTGATTCTTCTCGCGGCGTTCTCCCTCAGCTGCACTCGACAGACGAGTCGACAAGGCGGAGCGAAGCACGTGGTCCTTATCGTCTGCGACGGGCTGCGGCCAGACTCCGTGAGCGAAGCCCAGACCCCGGCGCTGTGGCAACTTGCCAGCCGTGGCGTGATGTTTCGCAATCATCATTCCGTCTATCCGACGTTGACTAACGTGAATTCAACCGCTCTCGCCACGGGTGTCTTCCCGAATCGGAGCGGCTTGCTTGCGAACTACGAATTCCGCCCGGAGATCGATTCCGCGAAGTTCATCCGCACCGATGAGCTCCGTGCCGTGCAAAAAGGGGACGAGCTTGCTGCGGGAAAATATCTTGCCGTGCCCACGACCGCGGAGGCAGTGCAGGCGTCGGGTGGTTGGACGGCTATCGCGGGCACGAAGACAACGACGTTGCTGCACAACCGAAAACCCTCTGCAAAATCGGTCACAATCTTCGCGGGCGACGTTCTTCCCACCTCAGCCGGTGCTGAGATCACGCGCCGGCTTGGCTCTTTTCCAAGAGCAGATCAGCTGCCTAACGAGGCACAAGATGCCTGGACAACGAGAGCTCTGGTCGAAGGACTCTGGCGCGAAGGTGTCCCACTCCTATCCGTTCTTTGGCTAAGCGAGCCGGATCGGTCAGAGCACGCCAGCAGCCCAGGCTCGGAGACGGCTCTCGCGGCGGTGAGATCGTGTGACACTCAAGTAGCCACGGTTCTGCGTTCACTCGAGAGCAAAGGGGTGTCGCATAACACGGACATTTTCGTCGCTTCTGATCATGGCTTCTCCACGGTGGGGCGTCCCATTGAGCTTCGGGAAAGGCTAAAGAGCGCTGGATTCCGGGTGACCTTTGACGGAGAAACTGCCGGAGGCCGAGGCCACGTCCGCGTGGTGGGAAACGGCGGCACCGCGCTTTTCTACATTGCCGAACATGACGAGGACACGACGGCTCGACTCACGGAATGGCTGCAGCAGTCAGATTTCGCGGGCGTGATCTTCTCTCCTTCCGCGCGAGAAGGCGCATTCCTCTATTCCGAAGTGCACCTCGAGACGCCGTCTGCGCCCGATCTGGTGATGGCTTTTTGCTGGGCGGATCAGCCAAACAAGTACGGCATTGCGGGAATGATCGCCGCGACGGCCGCAGGCGAAGCCGTGCCAGCCACACACGGAACGCTTGGCAAGTTCGACGTGCACAACACCTTGATCGCTGCCGGTCCCGATTTCCGCGCGGGAACCACGGACGAGCTTCCTACGAGCAATCTCGACGTCGCTCCAACGATTCTGCACTTACTCGGGATCAAACCACTGCAGTCGTTCGATGGAAGAGTGCTCGAGGAAGCTCTCGTTAGGCAGGAGAAACTTCTTCCGCGGGTGGAGCAGAGCGCGCTTGAAGCAACCCGGGCGTTTCCCTCGGGAGTCTGGCGTCAGCAGTTGCGCATTTCGAAGCTGGGTCCGTACATTTACTTCGATGAAGGGAATGGCCGCTTTGCAGACTAGAATTGCTGGAGCGCGGCACTTTCCTGAACGTTTGCGGCGGAAGTCACGCTGCTTGTTTGCCATGGCTGCCTCGTAGCTCGCGGCCGCCCCTTTTAGATGCATATCGTTAACCTGGCTCGCCTGATTCGACGAAATACAGCATCCGCCAGATTCGGTCGATCTGTCCGCGCTCGATAACCTGCACAGGTGTAGATCCATCAAAGGCGGCGTTTGGTTCTTTCAACCACTTGCCTACTTCCTTCGGTTTCATCAACCGGGCGAGGC
The DNA here is from genome assembly GCA_013694945.1 of Chthoniobacterales bacterium. Classification (GTDB taxonomy): domain Bacteria; phylum Verrucomicrobiota; class Verrucomicrobiia; order Chthoniobacterales; family UBA10450; genus JACCTI01. The sequence continues at coordinate 9,616 of JACDBM010000073.1, read as the reverse complement.
TGTCCAACAGCCGGTCCATTTCCGTGATGGCGCGCCGAACTGGCGCCGAAGGTTGTTTCCCACTCGCCCAGTCTGCAACAGCCCGTAGTGAAAAGCCGCTCATTCGACTGAGCGTCTCCTGTCTTAATCCATATTTTTCCGCCATCGCCTCCAAGGCGGGCGCCTTCTGCGGTTTCAAACCCGCGTGATAAAGGGCCGGCGACTCTTTTACGACTGCGCGGGCGATCGGACGTGCGGAAGACGACTTTCTAGCTTTCACAGACGCACGATAACATTCCTTCATTCATATCTGCAAGCACTTTTTCATGCACATCTGCATATTCATCTCTACTTCTTTGCATGGATGCGATCCAGCTTTTCCGAGTCCCAAACCTTGGCTTCTCCCGTCCATGAAAAGTTCTCGGGAAAATAGACCGTATTTACCCCGTCTGCTACTTTAGCGGAGAGAGCGAGGATCCCATTGGCGCCGCAATCGAAGATGGCGCGTCCTATCGCCTGCGTGAGGCTCTCATAGCCTTGATCCTGCACGCGACGCCAGTCATTCGCCCCCAGTTCGTCAGTCGCGACTTCCAATTTCTGGAGCGTTTCCGAGTCGGTGAGATCGACGATTTTCCTCACATTGAGTTCGATGGTGACAAGCAAGCGTGCGGTTCGCACCGGAAAGGGAACCCCTGCATATTCGGCGTTTGCCCGGGATTCCTCCACTGCGACCAGATCGCTCGTGCTTCCGTAAACGGCGCGAAAGGCTCCGATCGCGTTCCAGCGTCCGCCGTGCAGAAAACTACCTTGCCCGCGCAGGATCTCTGCCGTGCTCGGATAATCCAACGTCGTTACTCGATAGACCGTTCCTCGCCAGGGTCGCATTAGATGAGGATCATCGGCCAGGCGCCGACGAAATTTTGCATATGCCCGATTCGCCGTGACCTTCATGGATGGGACGGTCTCAAGAGAGGCGGGGGCGGGAATCGAACCCACGAATAGCGGTTTTGCAGACCGCTGCCTTACCACTTGGCTACCCCGCCGTCGCGCGACCGGAGAGTAGGAGAATGCTGCAATGCTGTCAATGAAGTGAGCCTGAGGCATCCGATCCTGCAACTCTGCCGCAGCCAAAGTGGACGGCGGCTTTTCGAGATTAGACTCTCCTCAATCACTCACCTATGACAAAATCCCGCTCATCAGCGCTGTTTTCCGCCGCGCAAACACGCATTCCTGGCGGTGTAAATTCTCCTGTCCGCGCGTTCCGCGGTCTAGGGCGAGACCCCTTCTTCATCGAGCGGGCCGAGGGCGCCAGGCTCTGGGACGTCGATGGTCACGAATACATCGACTATGTTGGAAGCTGGGGTCCGGCCATTCTCGGCCACGCTCCGCCAGTGGTCGTCGCGGCCGTTCAGAAAGCGGCGACTCGGGGCATTAGCTTCGGCATTCCAAATCCGCTCGAAGTGGAGATGGCTGAGCTGATCTGCGCGTGGGTTCCATCGATTGAGAAGGTGCGAATGGTGAACAGCGGGACCGAGGCGACCATGTCGTGCATTCGCCTAGCCCGTGGGTTCACACGGCGCGATAAGGTGATCAAATTTGAGGGCTGCTATCACGGCCATGTCGATTCACTCCTGGTGCAGGCCGGCAGCGGCTCCCTGACTCATGGCCAGCCGGACAGCGCCGGTGTTCCCGCCGAGTTGGCGCGTCTGACGATTGCACTGCCCTTCAACGACATCGACGCGGTGCGCACCGCCTTTCGGGAAAACAGCGGCCAAATCGCCGCCGTAATCCTAGAGCCAATCCCGGCGAACGCCGGGCTCTATCTCCCACGGGCGAGCTTCCTCCAATCGCTCCGTGACGAATGCACAGCTGCCGGGGCACTTCTCATTTTCGATGAAGTCATGACGGGCTTCCGGTTAGCGCGGGGCGGTGCGCAGGAAATCTACGGGGTGGCGCCAGACCTTACGGCTCTGGGAAAAGTTATCGGGGGTGGATTGCCTGTTGGAGCGTTCGGCGGCAGCGCCCAGATCATGAATCAGCTCTCCCCAGACGGACCCGTTTACCAGGCGGGCACCTTATCGGGTAACCCGCTCGCGATGGCTGCTGGCCTCGCGCAACTCCGAGAGCTGGAGCGTATCGATGCTTGGCAGTTGCTGGACAAGCTCGGAGCGGAGCTGCAGGAAGGCATCTGCGGCAGGATGCGGTGCTTCGAAAAGCCGTTCACCTTCCACCGACTTGGTTCCATGTTTTGTCTGTTTTTTACTGACCTGCCCGTTTTCGATCTGGCGAGCGCCAAGCGAAGCAAACCCGCCCTTTTCGCGGAGTATTTTCGCTTTTGTCTAGAAAGGGGCGTCTACTTCGCTCCTTCGCAATTCGAAACCGGTTTCCTCTCGGCTGCTCATACGTCTGCCGATATCGAAAAGACCTGCGCCGTCGCTGGGGATGCGCTGGCCAGACTCGGCCGCGCTGCTTAGGGGCCGTCTTGCCAGAAGAAAAAGTAATTGCAGGGCATCCAGTGGTGTCTATATTTCGTCTAATAATATATCACCATATGTTCACGTGCGTTTCATCTGATCTGAATTTGAATGATGTTGAGCTTTTCCGCCGCGCCGCGATCGGGGATCACAACAGCCTCCATGAACTCCATCGGCGCTATTCCGGGATACTCCTCGCCACCGCATTTCGTGTCCTGAACAACGCCAAAGACGCCGAAGAGGTGGTGCAAGAAGCCTTCGTCCAGATCTGGGAGAAAGCCTCGATCTACGATGTGCGCCGCGGTAAACCACTCACCTGGGCGATGACGCTAACGCGGAATAAAGCCATCGATCGGCTGCGGCGAGTGCAACGCCGCAACCGCCTCCACGACGAGATCGAGCAGGAGGCCCATATCTGGGATCGCATCGTGGAGAATGATTCCTCCGATGAAGCGTCTGCGCATGAAACGAATGCCATCGTCCGCAGCGCAGTCATTGAGCTTTCCGACGACCAGCGGCGGGCAATCGAGCTCGCCTTCTTCAGCGGCCTGACGCAACAGGAGATCGCCCGGAAACTGGATCAGCCGCTTGGGACAGTGAAAGCGCGCATTCGCCGCGGCATGATGAAGCTCCGCCAAATCATCGGCCCTAAGTTGTGCATGGGGGTTGTGCCCCGGTAAAACCTTTGCTTCGCCCGTGGCCTTGGTCTAGGGAACTCCGCTGTGAGTTCCCATTCGCCGGGTCCGGTCCGGGCTGTCGCAAAATTCTTTTTCGAAGGCGATCGCAAGTTCTTCGTCAAGGGAGTCACCTACGGGCCATTCAAACCCGAGGCAGACAGTCATTATCTCGGGTCCCCGGAACGACTGGACCGGGACCTCGCGCAAATGCGCGAGGCAGGTCTGAATCTATTGCGCATCTACCACGCGCCTCCGCCTTGGTTTCTCGATCAATGCGCGGCTGCGGGCTTTCGGGTTTTGATCACTTTACCATGGGCCAAACACGTGGAGTTTCTCCGGCGCAAGAGCGCGCGAGACGGGATCGTGGACTCCATTCGCGCCGCCGTCAGAGAGCACAAGGGCCATCCGGCGGTCTTCGGATATCTGGTTGGAAATGAGATTTCGAGCACGATGGTGCGCTGGCTCGGCGTGAGGCGCGTCACGGAATTCCTCGAGCACTTGATCCGAGTCGCGCGCGCCGAGAACCCGGGCGTTCTCTTCTCTTATGCGAGCTACCCCCCGACCGAGTTCCTTCTCCCCCAGAACGTTGATTTCCTTTGCTTCAACGTCTACCTGCACAACCAGCAGGATTTTGAGCGCTATCTCCTCCGGCTGCAGAACCTCGCGGAAGAGCGACCTCTGATCCTCGGCGAGTTCGGCATCGACACGATCCGCCATGGCGAAGACGAACAGGCGACGATGCTCGGATGGCACGTCGACTCGGTCGTAAAATGCGGCCTGGCCGGCACCATCTTCTTCTCCTGGACAGATGAATGGTTTACCGGTGAGCAGGAAATCACCAATTGGGCATTTGGCCTCGTTACTCGCGAACGCGTCCCGAAGAAGGTGTTCGCGACTTTGCGCGAAAAGCTTGGTCAGCGCAATGCCACCTTGCCGCGCCCGCCGTTGCCAAGAACACCGATGGTTTCGGTCATCGTCTGTGCGCACAATGGCGCGCCAACCCTGGCAGCGTGCTTGGAGTCGTTAGGCAAAATCGATTACCCATCCTTTGAAGTCATTCTGGTCGACGACGGCTCGACCGATAACACCCCTGAGATCGCCTCGCGGTTTCCTCACGTCCGTTTTCTCCGCCAGGAAAATCACGGCCTGAGCCACGCCCGCAATACTGGTGCAGCCGCCGCTCAAGGGGAGATCTTCGCCTATACCGATTCCGACTGCATGGCAGACGTCGATTGGCTTTATTACCTCATTGGCACTCTGCTGAGCGGTGACTATGCCGGGGTCGGCGGTCCGAACGTTTCTCCCCCGGCGCAGAACTGGATCCAAGCCTGCGTCGCCGCCGCGCCCGGAGGGCCGAGTCACGTCCTGCTTACCGACACCGTCGCGGAACACATTCCCGGTTGTAATATGGCGTGGTATCGCTGGGCCTTCGAAAACGCCGGTGGCTTCGACGTAGAGTATCGCAAGGCCGGCGATGACGTAGATTTCTGCTGGCGCATCCAGCAGGCCGGCCACGAGATTGCATTCAGTCCCACGGCGATCGTCTGGCATCATCGTCGCTTCACTCTCGAAGCTTTTCAAAAGCAACAGGAGGGTTACGGCGAAGCGGAATCAATGCTGCGCTTCAAGCATCTGATTTTCTTTGGCCCAACCGGAACCGCCAAGTGGCGCGGCCAAATCTATGGCGCGCCCCGCTTCAGTTGGTTTATCAATCGACCGATCGTTTATCACGGCACCTTTGGCGAAGGCCTCTTCCAATCCATCTACCCCACTCCGCAATCAGAGATCGCGGGCTATCTCAGCAGCGTCGAATGGTTCGCTCTCACCGTTTTTCTCTTCGGGCTCGGCATCTTCCTGCCCGAAGTCCGCATCGTTCCGTATTTGATGTTCGGCGGGACGCTTTGCGTCGCGATCTCCTACATGTTGCACGCTCGCATCGAGCCAAAATTCGACACAATCCCCGCGCGTTTACTCGTGATGTTCCTTGCCTTCACGCAACCGCTCGTTCGGGGCTGGGCTCGTTACTTTACCTGGCTACAGTTCAAACGAACACCGCGAGCCGTAATTGCCGCCCCGGAGTTTCCTCCTGCGGGCACGCATTTCAGCGGCTCACTCGCGCGACGCAGCTACTGGAGCGAGGAGGGAAAGGATCGCCATCAGTTGCTCGCTTCCACGATTGCTCTGCTCGACGAGGAAGGGTGGCGTTACTCGACTGACACAGGCTGGAATGACTGGGATGTGCATATCTACGGGAACTTCTGGTGGAGTATGATGCTGGCGACCGTGACCGAGTATCACGGAGGCGCGAAATGCCTGACCCGTGTCCGCTTGCGGCATCGCTTCGTCGCCACAACCGTCGTCATCAATCTCGTGGTCTTGACGCTGCTCATTTACCATCAGCTTAACGCCACGAAAGCTCAGCTTTGGGTCTTCCTGCCGTACCTTCTCTTCGTTATTTTTCTTGGCGTTCGCATGCGCAAATTGCGACGGCGGGTTGTGGAGCTCGTCGAGGTCGCGGCCTATCGCTGCGGTCTCCAGCGGATTGGCAAGTCTGGCGTCGTCCGGCAGCCTGCGGGAGAAGACGTCCCGGCGTTCATGGAAGCTAGCTAGCCGCCTGCTTTCCCGGACAGCACAGATGCGCGGTCTCCACCTTCTGCGATTCTCTTTTGCCCTGGCGCTGGAGATCGGGTTTTGCACCGCACTCAATCTCTTTGACGATTGGACGCTGCAGGAAATGCCGGTCCGATTCGTCGCCGCGGGGATCGCCGGCGGCATTGCATTTCTCTTCGCAGCCGGGCAGTGGCCCACTTGGCTGCGGCCGAATAAACAAGCGCTGCTTTTCTGGGGCGTCGCCATTCTTTTGCGTCTTGTAGTCTTGCCGCTCGAACCCGGAGACGATTTTTGGCGTTATCAGTGGGAGGGGAAAATTCAGCGCGCGGGATTTAATCCTTACCTGCATGCGCCCGATGACCCTGCGCTCGAAGAGCTGCGCCAGGATTTTCCCTTTTGGTACAAGATCAATCACCGGGATTTCCGCGCCATCTATCCACCCGGAGCAGAGCTTCTTTTCAATCTGCTCAGCCGGATTACGTCTGATCCCCTGCTCTATAAATTGCTCTTCGCAGCGGCCGATCTTGCGACTGCCGGCCTTCTTCTCCGCCTAGTGCCGCACGCTTCGCGCTACGCCGGCGCCGCGTGGTATGCCTGGAATCCGCTCGTTGTCTACTGCTTCGCGGGGGGCGCGCATTTCGACAGCCTTATGGTAATGCCAATGGTCGCCGGGATTGTTTTTCTCGTGAGACACGAGAATGCGCAAAGCTCGCGCGAGAAGTGGCTCTCCGCCCTGGCTGCGGCCGCGCTCTTCGGCGCCGCGATCTCTTTGAAACTGATCCCGCTGTTGCTCTTGCCGCTCTGCGTCTTCGCGCTCCGTCTTCGAGTGATAACCCTAGTTCTCAGCCTCGGAATTCCTGCCGCGCTCAGCATGTTTTACGGCTGGCCGGGGCTCCCCATCTGGGACTCGTTAGGCCGCTTCGCTCATGTCACTCGGCTGAACGATCTCTTCTGGTGGATTATCGAAGAAACCTTGTGGCCAAACCCGCGGCAGAAGAATTACCACTACAATCTCGTCGTCATCGTTGCGGTCCTGATCATCTCGCTTCTCTTTTTCCGGAACTGGAAACGCGGGATGCTCTGGGTCCTCGGCATTGCGTTGATCCTGACGCCGGTGCTCCATCCATGGTATTGCACCTGGATTCTGCCGCTCGCGGCCTGGCGGCGAGCCCAGCCGTGGCAGATTCTTTCCGTCACGCTCTTCGCCTATTTCCTTTTCTGGAATGAACGCCTCTTCAGTCTCCCCTGGCATTCCGAACTCTGGATGCGCGCCATAATCATTGTGCCTCCGCTTGTCGCGGCGCTCTTCTTCGTCAACCGGAGAGACTCTCGCCCTGCGATCGAGGCTAGCTAAGCCACTGCGTCTAAACTCAGGCGCGAGATCATTCGCTCGCGCCCGTCAGAAAGGAGCTGATCTCTTGGAGCGGCTTGCGGGTGATGTCAGGAACGAGGGCGTGCTCCGCGGGATGACCTACCACCAGAAGGACGAACGGTTTCTCGTGCGCAGGGCGGCCGAGGATTCGGTTCAGGAAACCCATCGGACTCGGCGTGTGAGTCAATGCGGTTAGGCCGCACGTGTGCACCGCTGTCACCAGCAAACCGGTCGCAATGCCCACTGACTCGATCGCGTAGTATGTTTTCGAACGGGTGCCGTCAGGCAAAATTCGAAACGGCTGCGCGAAGACGGCAATGAGCCATGGCGCAACTTCCAGGAACGGCTTTCGAGAGTCGGTCCCCAGCGGAGCGAGCGCTTCCAACCAGGCCGCCGGCGCCCGCTTTTCATAGAATTCTTTCTCTTCCGCCTCGGCCGCGACTCGAATCTCGCGCTTTACCGCAGGATCGCTCACCGCTACAAAATGCCACGGTTGCAGGTTCGCTCCATTCGGAGCCGACCCGGCGGCGGCGATGCAATACTCGATGACTTCGCGCGCGACGGCGCGGCTGGAGAAATCTCGAATGGTCCGGCGCCGTTGCATCGCTTCATAAAATTCGCGCGCGCGATGCAAGATTTCGTTGTCAGATCGATGCTCAATTTCCGGAGGAGGCACAAGCCGGGCGCGGTGCATCGCTATTTTATATGCGCCCGAGCTGCCGAAGGCAAAGGTCGTTCGCAGGCGCCCGTTCCCGATTTTTGCGCAAGGCCCGCCGCACGGTCTGTTCGTCGGCGCGCGACAACCTGAATGGAAATTCTCCTCGCGCTCGTTCAACTTGTCCGCGTATTAAGGCGCAGGCAGGCCGGTTTGTTGGCCCTGATCCCTCTGCTCGACTACCGGCTGGGCAAAGACGATGGCTCACGCTCTTGCGAGAGGGCCTCCGTCGCGGCTGCAAGGCGCCGATCATTCTTCTTACGGGACAGGGAGACCGCGACTTGGCGTTGCAGGCGCTGGAGGCGGGCGCGGCTGATTTATCTAGTCAAAACAGAACTCGACACGATTGTTCTCGAGCGATCGATCCGTTATGCCTTGCAGCAAAAGCGCCACGCCCTGGAATTGGAGCGGAAGGTGGTGGAACGCACGGCGGCATTGGAACGCGCTCACGCCGCCCAGAGCGAAAGCGAGAATTATCTTCGGTTGCTGCTCGATTCCACGGCGGAGGGTTTCTATGGCATCGACCAAAACGGCGCGACCACCCTCTGCAACGCGGCCTTCCTTCGTATGCTTGGCTTTACGAGCGCGGAGGAGGTGATCGGTCGGCAGCTGCACGGAGTCATCCACCATTCGCGTCCTGATGGTTCTCCCTACCCCAAAGAGCAGTGCCCCATCTACCGCAGTGCGCAGACTGGCGAGGCCACGCATGTAGATGACGAACGCTTTTTCCCCATCAAAGGCAAGAGCTTCCCGGTCGAATATTGGTCTTATCCGGTCTGGCGCGACGGCGAGTTGCGCGGCGCGATTGTTACCTTCATCGACATTACCGAGCGCAAGCGCGCCGAAGAATCCTTACGGGATGCGCAAGCGCAACTGCAATCCGCCATCTCCGCCGGCGCGGTTGGCACCTGGAATTGGGACCTCGGGACCAATTCCATCACCGCGAATCCCGCCCTCGCTCGAACTTTCAACCTGAACCCTGACGACGCTCATCGTGGATTGCCGGTGGAAACCTATTTGGCGGCCATTCTTCCCGAAGATCGTCCTCAGGTTGAGGCAGCAACTGCGAAGGCACTTGCCAGCGGCGATTACCGGGTCGAATACCGCGTCCGCAACGCCGAGGGCCAGGTGCGATGCGTGATCGCGCGCGGCCAGGTTGAATACGACGCTGCGGGAAAACCGGCGCGCCTCCCCGGCGCGCTGACGGACATCACGGAACGCAGGCAGGCAGAGGAAGCGGCGCGGGAAGCGAGCGAGCGTTTTCGTTTCCTGGCCGAATCGATGCCGCAAAAAATCTTCACCGCCAGGGCTAATGGGGAAATGGATTACTTCAATGGAGAATGGACGAAATATATCGGCCTCTCCCCTGAGAAGATTTGTGACTGGGGCTGGACACAGTTCGTCCATCCCGAGGATGTGGAGGAAAACCTTCGGCGCTGGCAGCATTCCGTCGCGACTCAGGAGCCGTTCTACATGGAGCACCGTTTTCTCCAGCTCGACGGCCAATATCGTTGGCACGTCAGTCGTGCTTCGCCCATGAGGGACGCCGAAGGCAACGTCATGATGTGGATCAGCTCCAACACGGACATTGACGACCAGAAACGCCACGAAGCAGCGCTGCGCGAAAGTGAAGCCCGCATCCGTGCTCTCTTCGAGACCGCTGAAGCCGCGCGCGTGAGTGCCGAAGCGGCCAAGGCCCGAGCCGAGGCGGCGACCCGGGCGAAGGATGACTTCCTCGCCGCGCTTTCCCACGAATTGCGCACGCCGCTCAGCCCGGCCTTGCTACTTG
>JACDBM010000012.1 GCA_013694945.1 Chthoniobacterales bacterium | reverse complement strand
CGTTGTTTGGGTCTTTGTCCCCGGTCGCGGTGGCGATGGCCTTCTGCATCTTCCGCAAGCGGGTGCGGACCGTGCGATTGCGGAGACTGCGGGCAGCGGTTTGCCGGGCGCGTTTCGAAGCGGATTTGGTGTTGGCCATGAGCGGAGATTACGAACGAAAAAACTGGGCCGGCAGGCTCGCGGAGAGCGCGCGCTTTGTCAAACTGCCGCTGGCCGGACCGCGACTGCGAGGGAGGACTCTAAGCGCTGCCCGGACGGGGCACGTTGCGGCCGCCGGAAGCGGTACTCTTCTGCTCCACGGCAGGTGCGGTTTGGCTGGCGCGAAGAGGGGCGGGCCGACCAACTTCCACGGGGGCATCGGGCGCGCGATATTGATAAACCACTTTCGCCTTGGGGACTCGAGGCAAACGGTCCGGCACGACTTGCACCACGGCGCCTAGCGGAAGCTGGCTGTAAAGCGCGGTGACGTCGCTCGACTTCATTCGGATGCACCCATAGCTGGCCGGGCGTCCGAGCTTCTTCTCTTCCGGCGTTCCATGGATGTAGATGCACCTGCTAAACGCACGGGCGGTGGAAGCCTCGAGACCGCGCAGCCAAATAATCCGGGTGATAATCGGGTCGCGCCCGGGCGCGTTTGGTTTGATGATTTCGCCTGTGAAACGCCGGTTATGGAAAACCGCACCCGTCGGAGCGTGGTCACCGATCTTTTGCGCGACCGCCATCGCCCCCAGCGGCGTGGTCATCCGGCCGGAGGCGTCACCAAGGCCAAACTTGGAAGTCGAAACGGGATAGGTAGTTACCTTGGCGCCATTCTGAAGCAACATCAGCTTCTGCTCCTTCACGCTCACCACGACCTCATTTCGAATCTCGGGCCCGCCGTCGGCCTGGAGAGCACGTAAGATAAACAGAGACGAGGCGACAATGGCGGACTGGCGCAACACGGGGCGACTTTTTATTAGCATCTCAGTATTTGTCACGCTGGAATCGTCACTTCCGTGCGCGCACTCCCGAAATGGAATCGCGGCCACCATTGCGCGCAGGAACTCAGCGACACGTAGAGGAAGCCCACCTGAAACATCGCCAGGAATGGGATTGAGAGGTACTGTTCATGGCGAATTGCAAACCAGACAAAGTAGGTGAAATAAATCGCGAAGCCCATCTCCACAATGGGAAGGAGCGACTTCATCGGCATGTATTTGCACTGCCGCCAGGCTTTCTTCTTTCGTTCAATGCCGTACTTCGGCGTCCGGGCGAACTCCGATTTGTGATTGAAGACCGCTTCCAGCACGGCGCGGGCATTATTAATGGAAAGTCCCACCCCGAGCGCGAGCATCGCTGGCAGGAGGAGAATTTCCTTCATCCAAGTGTCAGGATGCAGGGCGCGTTGCGCACAGATATAGAAGACCGCAACCGAGAGCGAGGCGGTGAGAAAGATGGGGACGTCCACGAGTAACATGCGGAGCCAGCCGCTTTGTGGTCCGCCGACAGAGGGATGAAGAAGCACGCATAAACAGGCAAGCAGGAGGTATGCGAAGTTCGACGTCAAATGCGCGGTTGCCTCAAGTTTTAGATAAAAAGGCAGCGTGCTGCGCCAGATTGTCGGCAAAAGCTTCTTGCAGGTCTGGATTGAACCCTTCGTCCAGCGATGCTGCTGGGATTTGAAGCCGTTCATATCCACCGGCAGCTCAGCCGGCGTAATGACGTTCGCGAGGAAGATGAACTTCCAGCCCGCGAGCTGCGCGCGGTAGCTCAGATCGAGATCCTCCGTGAGGGTGTCATGTTGCCAGCCCCCTGCCTCCTCGATGCAAGAGCGCCGCCACAAGCCGGCCGTGCCGTTGAAGTTGAAGAATCTCCCGCTGCGACTTCGCGCCGTTTGTTCGAGCAGGAGGTGACCATCCAGGAACATCGCCTGCACGCGGGTGAGCAGAGAATAAGTGCGGTTCAGATGGCCCCAGCGAGTCTGGATCATGCCCACCTTGGGATCGGTGAAGAAGTGAATTGTCTTCCTGAGCAGATCGCGCGGCGGAACGAAGTCGGCGTCGAGAATACAGACAAACTCACCGGCCGCGGAAGCCAATCCGGTCTCGAGCGCACCTGCCTTGAAACCCACCCGATTCCCACGATGGATCAGCTCGACATGAAACCCGCGGGCCTGCAGTTCCCGCACAGAGCGCTCCGTCAGCTCTTTCGTCCCATCGGTGGAATCATCCAGGACCTGGATGTGCAGAAGCTCGCGCGGATAATCGAGTTCGCTGACGGATTTCAGCAAACGCTCGACGACATAGACTTCGTTGAAGATCGGCAGCTGCATCGTCACCGGCGGCAGTTGCTCGAACTGCGAGGCCGGCCTCCGCTCGTGCTTCCGATGCTTCAGAAAGAGATAAATGATGAAGTAGCGGTGGATGCCATAAGCCGAGAGACCCAGCAGCACGCTCAGGTAGCAAGTGGTCCAAATGAGATATCCAACGCTTCCTTGCATAACGAGTAGTGAGAAGTGCCGGCCATCTTGCCCCGACAAGGGCGACATGATGCCGCTTCCGAGCCCTCCGTCAAATCAAAAATGGGTGTTGTCCCTCTGGCGAAATGTGCCTCTGATCGGACCGCAATCACTCCCCCTTATTCCAAGTTTTTAAGCACTTTAGCGCGCTTTCAACGACTCACTGGAAGCCCCGCATTTGCAGAAGGAAACGTCGTGAACGGCGCGCCAGCCCGATTCCTGCTAAACCAAGAAACGCAGGCGATTGGGCAGCTGCGCGCAGCTATTCCGATCTTGCCGCCGCCGTTGCGACGGTAGAGCTTCATAATTTAGATGGCTTCCAAGCATCCCAGCCGGTGGCGAACTCTCTTTAAGAGACGCGATCATGACCGCTTCGAGCGGTTCAACATCGTCGTTGCCATCCTCCTCGCCGGTTGGGTGCCGTCCGTCCTGATGCTGGTCGTTTCCTATACGATCCTGACCAACACTCTGGAGTCCAAGATCCTGCGCGATCGCCAGACTTTCGTGCAATTGGTCGCGCATCTGGTGGGAGATGACTTCAGCCGCACAGGCGGGATCATCGAGTATTACCAAACGCAGCCCGACATGGCGAAGATCCTGACCAGCCCGGACGCCGCAACGGCCGCGCAGCAATGGCTCAATCAGACCTTTTATTCGCACCCGCGCGTGGACGGAATGTTCATTGCCTCCGCCGAGGGCAAGCTGGTGGCCTCGATCCCCTGGGTGCCTCCGGAGCTGGCGGCGGAGTTCTCGTCCGAGAGCTGGCGCGAGGAGGTGAACGCGTCC
>JACDBM010000007.1 GCA_013694945.1 Chthoniobacterales bacterium | reverse complement strand
GATGGGCGGCCGGTTTCAGCTCAAGGCTTCGAAATCCGAGTACCTCGTTTCTAACAATCCAAGTTTACTCGAGGCGGACGATATCCTGCTTTCCCCGGGAACCAGTGGCGACGTGCTGCTGAAGATTTTCTGTGATTACGACAAGCGGGTCGGGATGCTGGAGGTCATAGAATCCGACCGGCCGATCATGGTGGGCGACACGCCGGTGCGCGGCACGGCGCCGCTGGCGGACGGCGACACGATTCGCATCGATATCGGCCAGGTCCTGCGCTGCAATTTTCTGGAACGCATCATCGAGGAAGAGCGGAACATCATTCGCAGCCTCGAGGTGGTTGATTTGAATCACCGCTTCAGCAATTCGGAAGCGGCGCTCGACGGCATCTCCTTCGCGGTCAATCGCGGAGAGCTCGTCTGCGTGATGGGCGCGAGCGGCTCGGGCAAGAGCACGTTGCTGAAGGTGCTGGGTGGACAAATCCAGCCGGCGGGCGGCCAAGTGTTACTGAACGATCAATCGCTCTATCATAACCTCGACGACCTCAAGCGATACGTCAGTTACATCCCGCAGGAGGACGCGTTTGACGAGAATCTGACGATTGGCGAAAACCTGCAATTTGCGGCCGCGATTCGTTCTCCGCATTTATCGCAACGCGACCGGGCCCGCCGCCTCGAAAGCAAATTGGTCGAACTGGGCCTGAGCGAGCGGAAGCACAGCGTCGTCGGCAGCCCGCTGAAGAAGACGCTGAGCGGCGGCGAGCGGAAGCGCCTCAACATTGGCCTCGATATGATTGGCTCGGCGGACGTGTATCTCTTCGACGAGCCGACTTCCGGGCTTTCATCGAAGGACTCAGAACACGTCATCGAGATCATCCGCGGGATGGCGCACAACAAGATCATCATTGTCACGATCCACCAGCCGAGCTCGAAACTGTTTCAAATGTTTCACAAGGCGATCCTGTTCGACAAAGGCGGGCGTCTCGTCTTTTTCGGCACGCCGACGGACATGCTGCGCTACTTCGCGGAGGCGGAGCATCAACATCAGTTCGGCGCGGATCTCGGTGCGTGTCCCTCCTGCGGCACGACGCGGCCGGAGTTCATCTTCGATGTGCTCGAAACGCCGCTGCGCGACATTAGCGGTGATGTTATCTACGAGGAGAACAATCGCGGCCAACTGGTGCCGGCAAGGCGCTACTCGCCGGAATTCTGGCGCGACAAATACGAGGCGTTCCGCCTCATTCAGGACGTAAAGCAGGTCTCCTTACGCGATCCCGCTCGCGTCTTGCCGCCCGTTCCCGCGCAAAAGCGTCGGCGGCAGATTCGCTGGCACGATGAGTGGACCCAACTGCGCACCCTTCTGCGCCGTGCCTTCATGAGCAAGCTGCGCAACGGCGGCAACCTCGTGATTACGATCGGCGTTGCCCCCATCCTGGCGCTGCTGATCGCCACGTTGCTGCGCTATTCGGATAGCGGAACCTACGATTTCGCATCGGCTTATCACATCCCGACATTTCTCTTTCTCGGATTGATCGTGGCGATGTTCCTTGGCCTGACGAACAGCGCGGACGATATCATTGGCGATCGTGCCGTTCTCCAGCGCGAAAGGAATCTGAACGTACGGCTTTCTTATTACGTGCTCGCGAAAGTGCTTTCGCTAGGCGTTTTCGCATTGGTCCAGTGCGTCCTTTTTGTTTTGATCGGAAACTGGATTCTCGCCATTCGCGGCATGTTTTGGATTTACCTCGGCGTCATGTTCATGACCGCGATGGGCGGGGTCGCGCTCGGGCTCGTGATCTCCTCGCTGGTCGATAATCCGAAGACGGCGGCGAACATCGTGCCGCTGGTGCTGATCCCCCAAATCATCATGGGCGGAGCGCTCATCAAGTACGAAGACATGAATCGCAACCTCGGACTCGTCTACACGTTTTCGCGCTGGTTCTCGGAGCATCCGGCCGACGAGATAAACAAGATGGACAGCAAGCTGAAGGTGCCGTTCGTCTGCCAGTTTATCGCCATGCGTTGGTCCTACGAGGAACTGGTCGTCGCGCAGGCAAAGCTGAATCCGTTGACCCGCCGGCAGGAGCGGACGCAACGGGAAATCGAGCGGCTCGTGGCGCGAAAAGATCATTCTCCTGCGGATGCGCAGCGCCTCGGGTACCTGAAGGAGACGCTGGCGGTGCTGTCCGGCTTGGAGGCGAAGACGCCGCAGGAACTCGATCGTTACCTGGAGCTGATCGATGAAACGATCTCAGGCAAGAAGCCGTTTGATCGCGCGCAGTTCAAAGACGCGATCGGTCCGGTCACGGCTGAGCAGATCTACATCAACCAGAAAGTCTCGGACTTGATCTCCAATGCGGACATGGAGCAGAACGATTACCGGCGCGACGAACGGCCGAACGTCTTCTTCGGCGCGGAGAAACGTTACCTCGGCGCAAAAATCGGTGTGTTTACCTTTAACACGTGGGTTCTGATTAGTTCGACGCTGGCGCTGCTCGGCTTGCTGCTCTGGATTCTCGCCCGGCAGTTGGAAGTTCGTCGAGGCTGATCAAAAGCGGCTGGGAGCTGAGCGTGTCATCCCGAGTGGGTAAGCCGACGAGGGATCTCACCCGGTCGATACAAGTCACGCAACCATTTGTGGTCCCTCGACGCTCATCGCCACGGCTCGGAGATGACAAGCAATGAGTTTATGGTTACGGATTAGGCGTGAGCAAGAGCAAAACTCCAAGAAAGACCCGCCTCATCGTCGCGGCGAGCGAGCACGATCCGGATATGCTTTACGCGACCCGAATGTTCGTGCCGGATCCCTTTATCTTTCTCGAACAGAACGGAAAGCGCACGATTGTCTTGAGCGATCTCGAGATCGACCGCGGCCGGAAGCAAGCGCAAGCCGACGAGATCCTGGCCTACAGCAAATTCGAACGGGAAGTGCAGGGCGAAAATCGGAAGACGCCGGATTTCGAGAAGGTATTGTCGCATTTTTTGCGCAAACGCGGAGTGCGTTCCGCGGTTGTGCCCGCCAACTTTCCTCTTGGCTTTGCCGAGGAATTAGGCCGCTCGAAAATCAGCCTCAAAACCACGAACGGTTTGTTCTGGCCAGAACGCGAAGCGAAGACAGAAGAGGAGTTGCGCCTCATGCGGCGGGCTTTATCGATCACAGAAAAGGGGTTGGCGCGAGCAATCGAAGTGTTGGCGGCGTGCAAGGCGCGCCGGAACAAACGGCTGGATTGGTTCGGCCGAGTTCTCACGTCCGAAATCTTGCGCGCCGAAATCGACTCCGCGATTCTGCGAGCCGGCGGCCTGCCGGCGAACACAATCGTCGCCGGGGGCGATCAAGCCTGCGATCCCCATGAGCGCGGGTCGGGTCCGCTGCTGGCAAATTCCTTGATCATCCTCGATATTTTTCCGCGCGACGCTGCGAGCGGTTATTACGGCGACATGACACGGACCGTGGTACGGGGCCGCGCGAGCGAAGAGCAGCGGCGCCTTTGGGAAACGGTGCGCGAGGGACAGGCGCTCGCGCTCAAGAAGATGAAGCCGGGCGCGGATGGTCTGCAGGTGCATGATGAAGTGAAGCAGTTCTTCACGGAACAGGGATTCCCCACGGAAGTGCGCGACGGGCGACAGGTAGGTTTCTTCCATGGGACTGGGCATGGTCTCGGCCTGGAGATCCATGAGTTTCCGCGCTTTCAAAAGACGGTCTTCAAGCGGGGCCAAGTACTGACCGTGGAACCGGGCCTCTACTATCCCGGAATCGGCGGTGCGCGTATTGAAGATGTGGCGGTCGTGACAGAGAGCGGCAACCGCGTCCTCTCGCGTTTTGAAAAGCGTCTGGAGATCTAGGGCCAACGCGCTCGAAAATGTGTCATGCCGCGGGGAGTTCAAAGAAACGCAGGTGCGCGCAGACGTGTGAACAGTGAACAGAATCGTGAGTAGCTGCTCGAGGTTAATGAACGAAGCGAGTCATGTGGCGTCTAACTCTGCGACTTTTTAGAAGACTACTATGTACCCTACACAAGGTTTCGGGCTCGGTTCTCACTGGCTGCTGCTGGTCGGGCTGCCGTTGATCGTCGGACTCTGGGCACAGTTCCGAGTGAGCAGCGCTTTTCGCAAATGGGGCGAGGTCCGCGCCACCTCAAACGTAACCGGCGCCGAAGCCGCCCGTTCCATTCTAGAGGCAGCGCAGATTCACGATGTCGACGTCGTGGAGACGAACGACTTTCTCGGCGATCACTACGATCCGAGAAGCAAACGGCTTTGTCTTTCGTCCAAAGTTTATCACGAACCTTCCGTGGCTTCTTTGGGCATCGCGGCACATGAGAGCGGCCATGCCATCCAGCACGCGAAAGCGTATGCTCCGTTGAAGTGGCGCATGGCGATCGTGCCGTTGACCTCCGTTGCGTCGAACATGTTGCCTTTCGTCATCTTCGGCGGCTTCATCTTTCACATCACCGGATTGATCACGCTGGGTATCTACTGCTATCTGATCCTGCTCGCGTTTCAGTTAATCACGCTGCCCGTCGAGTTCGATGCTTCGCGCCGGGCGAAAATCATTCTACAGCAGATGGGAATGGTGCAGCCCGGCGGAGAAGTCGCGGGCGTAAACCGGGTGCTCAATGCAGCCGCGCTGACTTACGTGGCGGCGTTTGTTGCCACGCTCGGCAACCTCCTTTATCTCCTCTCCGTGCGCGACCGTCGCGATTGATGCCGGCGGCGCAGGCAAAGCAGATGGACGCAGACGTGGGGACGTCGCCAGCGCGGCGATTTTCCGATTTGTTATCGTCCGGCGTTCCGGCGCGTGCTAGGCCTAGACGCACCGCGATGGACCAGCCGAGAACCGACGAAGATCAGCCGCTGGTGGCCCGCACCCAGGAAGGCGACATCGCGGCTTTCGACCAGCTCGTGGTGAAGTACACCCCGCGCTTGTACGGGCTCATCTACAACATGACCTCGAACCACGAGGACACGAACGACCTGCTCCAGGATGTCTTTTCGAAGGCCTACAAATCCATTCGCGGATTCCGTGGCAAATCATCGTTTTACACCTGGATTCACTCGATCGCGGTCAACATGACGCTCAACTTTCTGAAGAAACGTGGCCGTCGTTTTAACCTCAGTCTGGACGATATCGACGCCAGCATTCAGAACGACAAAGAGTTTCTCGAGCTCACGCAAACGAGCAGCCCGGTCCGCGAAGC
>JACDBM010000001.1 GCA_013694945.1 Chthoniobacterales bacterium | reverse complement strand
ACACGCCGCACCGGCTACAAAATTGTGCGTGTGTCCCTCGACAAATCGAGCGGCAAAGCGCGCGGCGATTACGAGGACTTCGTCACCGGTTTCGTCACGCCGGAAGGAAATGTCTGGGGCCGTCCGGTGGGGCTTACGATTGCGAAAGACGGCAGCCTTCTCTTCAGCGAAGACGGGAACAAAACGATCTGGCGTGTAAGCTACGGGAAATGAAGCAATCTTCGCGGGACAGGAGCATCGGTCTGGCGCTCAGTGCGGGCTTAGAGCAGTTCGTAAGAGAGTACGCTGAGAGAATAAATCGCGGCCGTTTCCACTCGCAGGACAATTGGGCCGAGCGTCATGGGACGGCAGCCGTGCGCGCGAGCAAGATTCAGCTCCGCGGGAGTGAAATCACCTTCGGGGCCAATGAGCATGAGCACGCTGGCCGGTCTGTTCTCGTGCCCATCGGAGTAGTCGGTGAGGATAGTCTTGAGGTGAAGCGCATCGGTTTGCAGAGAGCCGATAAGCTGCAGATCGTGCCGGCGCGCGGTGGCGAAGGACTGCGAAATCGTGCGTGGCCTCTGCACTTCGGGCAGCCAGTTCTGTCCACATTGTTTGGCGGCTTCGATCGCGACTGTTTGCCACTTTGCCTGCTTCCCCGCGGCGTCGTCTCCGGCGAGACGCACAACCGTGCGATCGGAGACGATCGGCACGATTTCGGCCGCGCCAATCTCGACCGCTTTTTGCACAATGAGGTCCATGTTTTTCCCTTTCGGGATCGCCTGACCGAGCGTAATGCGGCAGCGTAGCGGGGGTGTGGTTGCTTCGTGCAACTTGCGCAGCACGATTGCCCGCGGATGGAGAGAAACAATCTCGGCCGTGACCTCCTTGCCGCGCCCGTTGAAGACCGCAGCTTTGTCGCCGGGTTGGAGGCGGAGGACGTTGCGGCAATGATGCGCTTCCGCGCCGGTTAGGAGGAGCGCAGCCGCATTCCACTCGTTAGGTGGGATGTAGAAACGGTGCATTGAAGGGCCAAACGTCGGGCATTGAAACGTCCACAGTTGAAAAGCCGAACCCAGCGGGGTTGCCGAAGAGTTGCCCGCGGGATCAGAAGCTACTGTGCAATGATTCGCGCCGCGCTGAAGGCCAGCCCCGGAAACAACGCGGACGCAAAAGTGTCGTTTTCTCCATGCGTCGCAACTGGATTGGCGGCATCCTGCGGGAGTAGATAGATTTCGATCTGCCGCGTCTCCGGCGCGATGATCCAAAGCTCACGCACTCCGCTCGTGGAATAGATGCGACGCTTATTGTCGCGGTCGAGGCGCGCAGTTTTACGCGAAAGAACCTCGACGACGAAATCTGGAGCGCCCTCGGCGCCGGCCTCCGTGAGAATCGCAAGGCGATCGTTCAGCACGACGAGAATGTCGGGTTGAAAAACGTTGTATTGATCAAGGTAAACATCGAATGGCGCGTCGTAGAGTTTTCCGATCGGATGCTTTTCCAAATACTCGAGCAGGATGTATTCGAGATTCCGGGAGATATCCTGGTGGTAGCGATTCGGAGCGGGCGCCATGTAGAGGTCTCCTTCAATCAGTTGATACCGCGGGCCAGTCTCCGGAAGAATTTTGTAATTTTCGACCGTGAGGAGAGGAATGGCGACCGTGCTCACAGGAGGACGATGCGAGCCCGGGAATGGACAGTCAAGGTCACAACTCCCCGCGCGGGCTGGCTCAGCGGAAGAACTGCTTCGCGCGTTCGAAGAAACCTTTGCGCAACGGGGTATTTTCCTCGCCGCAGAGCTCAGCAAATTCGTGCAGCTTCTGGCGTTGTTCGCTGTTCAGCATAGTCGGCACTTCAACAATGACTCGCGCGAGGAGGTCTCCGCGGTCGCGGCCATTCACGTTCAGAATGCCTTTCTGGCGGAGCTTGAACGTCTGGCCGCCCTGAGTGCCGGCGGGAATCTTCAGGTTCGCCTTTCCCTCCAGGGTTGGCACCGCCACTTCCCCCCCGAGCGCGGCGGTCGTAAACGGGATCGGCAACTCGCAAAAGAGGTTGTCCTCATCGCGCTGGAAGACGTTGTGCTCTTTGACGTGGACAACAACGTAAAGGTCGCCCGGAGCGCCACCGCGAACTCCCGCTTCGCCGTTACCCGATGAGCGGAGCCGCGAGCCCTCGGCGATGCCCGCTGGGATTTTGAGTTTGATCCGGCTCGTCTTCTCGACCCGGCCTTCACCTTCGCACGCGCGGCACGGTTTCTCGATAATCTGCCCCGCACCGCGACAGCGTGGGCAGGTTTGCGACACCTGGAAAAATCCACGCGAACTGATGACTTGTCCGCGCCCTCCGCAAGTTGGACAATTGATTGCACGCGAGCCGGATTCAGCGCCTTTGCCGTCGCATTTTGTGCAGGTGTCGAGTTTCCGGACTTCGATCTCTTTTTCGACGCCGAACGCCGCCTCTTCGAGCGCGATCTGCATGTCGTAGCGGAGATCCGAGCCCCGCTGCCGGCCTTCGCGATCGACCTGAGCACCACCGCCAAAGAACGTCTCAAAGATCCCTCCTCCCGCCCCTGCCCCGCCGCCGAAGACCTCGCGGAAGATCTCAAATGGATCGTGAAAGCCTCCGTTGCCGCGGCCGGCGGTGCCGTGCGCAAACGCAGCATGACCATAGCGATCATAGGCCGCGCGCTTCTCGTCGTTTATCAGGACGTCGTAAGCCTCACCAAGCTCCTTGAACTTTTCCTCGGCCGCAGTATCCCCCGGGTTCTTGTCGGGGTGGAACTTGACGGCAAGCTTCCGATACGAGCGTTTGACCTCGTCATCCGTCGCCTGGCGGCTGACTTCGAGGATTTCGTAATAATCGCGTTTCGTAGTTTGCATCACCTGGGGCTCGTCATCGTGGCCGAAGCAGTGGCGAAAAGCCGATACGAGCAGGAGAAAGAATCATACCTGGCAAACTTTGCATCCCGAGGCGCTGAAAATCTGGACTTCGTTATTTAGCGCGGCCGCTGGAGACTACGACACTGGATGGACGTAGCAGCCGTTCCTTGTGACGATAGCCCCGCCGCACCTGCCGGATGACAATGCCTTCCGGGAACTCGGTGCTCGGCTCGTTCGCAATCGCCTCATGCAGGTTGGGATCGAACTTCTGCCCTTCCGCGTGAATGGGCTGAAGTCCGTTCTCTGCCAGAAAGTCCGTTAACTGCTTCAGGACCATGCTCATGCCAGCGTAAATTGGGGATCGCTCCCCTTCACTACGTGCCGCGCTGAGACCGAGCTCAAAATTATCAACAATCGCAACCAGCCGCTCCAGGAGCGAACTGTTCGCAAATCGGATGGCCTCTTCCTTTTCCCGGGCGGTGCGCTTCTTGTAGTTATCAAAATCGGCCTGGCTGCGAAGCGCCAGATCGCGGAAGCGATCGAGGTCAGCCTGCAAATTCGTCATGCCATCATCGCTCTCCTGCTCGGGCGAACCGACGCCGCTGATCTCGTCCGGCACGGCTTCGCCGCTGTCTGGTCTTTCCGTTCGCTGTGTGTTGCTCATGTTTTGCGGATCGCGATTAAAGTGATGTCGTCGTTTTGCGGCGTGGAGCCGACGAAGCTTCGCAGGTCGTCAATCAATCGTTTCAGGATTGCCGGAGCACCATCCCTGGCGCTCGCCTGCACCGCATGCATCGTGCGGTCGAGGCCGAATTCATCGCCACTGGCGTCGAGCGCCTCCGTCACGCCATCCGTGTAGAGGATCAGGCAATCGTCGCGTTCAAGTGGGACCGCAAGATCGTTCGTTATCCTATCGAACACGCTTCCACTGTCAATTCCGAGCACCAGTCCGGGAGGTTTGATTTGGTCCAATTCTCCGGTCGCGGCGCGATAGAGAAGCGGTGCATCGTGCCCGGCGCGGGAGAGGTTCACGGTGGCGCGCCGATGGTCCAGAATCAGATAGGCCATGCTGATGAACATGTCCTCTTTGATGTCCGGGTAGAGCTGGCGGTTCACCTTCTTCAAAACCTCCGATGGGGAGGTGTTTTCCGGGGCCTGGCTCCGCAGGACGCTCCGGCAGATGGCCATGATCAAAGACGCCGGCACGCCCTTGCCCGAAACGTCCGCGATTGCGACGCCGAGGCGGTCTTCGTCGACTTTGATGTAATCGAAATAATCCCCGCTCACCTGGCTCGCCGGAATATTAAGGCCACTGAGCTCGAAACCCCGAATCGCGGGGGATTCCGATGGCAGAAGAATGTGCTGGATCTCGCGGGCGATCTGCAGGTCGTGATCGAGACGTTTCTTTTCGTTCGCTTCCGAGTAGACAATCGCGTTGTAGAGCGCGAAAGCCGACTGCTCGGCGATCGATTTGAAAACCACGAAATCGCCCTGTGTGAATGGCGCACTGGTCGGGCCGCTGGCCAATGCGAGGACGCCCATGTTTTGCTTGCCGTAGAGGAGAGGCGTCACCATTACCGATGTCGTGCCGAGCGGGGTCCCGGAGAGGGAACGCAGCTCCGGCGCTTCCGAAAAATCTAGCAGAAAGAAGGCCTGCTGGCTCTGCCATGCCTTGCCTACGATCCCCTCCCCTACCTCTACCATGTGCATCCGCAAGTAACTTTCGATCGCCACCGCGCTTGCTGTAGCTTGCTGCAAGACGTGCGCCGGGACTTCGACGAGCGGCGGACAACCTTTTGAAATGAACACTGGCGCGAGCTTCGTTCCGCCGCGATCGATCATGTAAAGCGCGCCGCCATGGGCGTCGAGAATCCGCGCGGCGCCCTCCACAATCAGGCGGTGGAGATCCGCCGGCCTGATCGTCTCCGTAAAAGCCGCGCCGAGCCCATGCAGGAAATCAAAAACGAGCGTCTCTTCGACCTGGATTTCTTCCTTCGAGCGCTCCAGTTGCCGAATCCGCTGGACTTGCAACCGCCAGCTCCAGCCCCAGCCAATCAGAGACGCACACAGCAGCCCGAGGAGAAGGTTTGGCCACATGCGTCAGAGGCCAGACTACTGCGCGGTGGGCTCGTGCTGGAGATCCTGCTTGAGGTAATCGAGAACGTCTTTGAACCGCAAAATATTCTCCGGTGCGGCTTCGCAAAGCGCCTCGTGCGCGTCGAGCATCTGCTGCGCTTGCTGCTGCTTTTGCACAGTGGGCTCCGTTGCGGCTGGACTGGGCAGAACCTCGCAGGGCGGAGCGCTGCTTCCATTGGCGTGAATCTGAAAGATCTGATCCAGACCAAGCCCGGTCAGAAGCTCGCGGCTGCGCTGCCCGCAATGGACGATGTGCAAGTGCCCGTGTCCAAGTTCTTTCAGACGCAGAGCCACTCCGGCCATCGTGCCCATGAAGGTGGAATCCATCATGACGCAGTGCTCGAGATCGACCACAAACTCACGATAGCCCCGGCGCACCATCTCGCGGGCGAACTCCTTAAGGTTGCCGCTGTTGAGGAAATTACCCTTGCCCTCAACTTTCACCCAAACGGCGTCGCCGTTTACACCGACTTGGATAGATGACTGCACAGGATACCTCTGAAAAGTATAAGGTCGTGGATTTGGGTGTCAAACCTTGGCGCCCGTGCACCCTCCGCCTAACGAGTACCTCTTTTCCCGCTTCATCGCCAAAGGAAAGAACGTTCTTCCGCCACGATCCGCCCTTTCTCAATTAGGGAACATCGCCACGAGAGCACGCGTCCATCGTTGAAAAAATCGTCCCCGATCACGGCGAAAGAGGTGTGGTGGTTGCCGCGCGCATTTGGATAGAACACCTCGCGCGCTTGCGTGAAGGTGCGCAGTTTTGCCTGGCGGTACTCGAGACGCACCGCAACCTCGGCCGGCCGCTTTGCCCGCCAGAAAAAGTCGAAATAGTGCCCGAAACGACGGCGCTGATCGAGTGCGGTGACGGCCCCGAAAAGCCGGTAGGAACGCTCGAAATTAACCGCCGGATCCCGAGCCACGCCTGGAGAGAGCGCGTCCCCGCTCACACTCCTTCCACCTCTGATCTTCGTGCCAAACGTGTCGCCAAGAATAAACAGCTTCGCCTTCCGAATCTGAAAATCTCGATCCAGTGTAATCGGGAACGTATTCACCTTTACCAGCTGACGATACTCATCGGCCGCATGCGCCGCGCTGATCGTGAAAAAGAGGACCGCCGAAAGAGCCGCGCGAACTCGCATCGCGGTATCAAATCGGTTCCGCTGGGGGCTGTCAATGCGACTGAGGCAATGCAATTCCACATTGTCATCCATCAGTGTCATCCCGCGGCAACGGAGACGCCGTAGAATCTTAATTCCCCGCATGGGCCTGTGTGACTTTGGTTCGTGAATGATTGGTCGGTTTCGCTTCACTGCTTCCGCGCGTAATAAATTCCGTGATTCAGGTCCGTTACGCGCGCGGGGTGTACCTCCCGGAGCAAGACCTCTGGCTTGATCCTTGGGATGCGAAGAGGTTCGCCTTCGTCTCGCACGCGCATAGCGATCACATCGCCGCCCATAACGAGATTATCGTCTCAGAGCGCACCGCGCGCCTGATGCAGGCGCGATTACCCGGCGATCGGCATG
>JACDBM010000363.1 GCA_013694945.1 Chthoniobacterales bacterium | reverse complement strand
TGTCCGGCGCGGTCATATCGTAGTAGCCCCGAATCGTACCCCTCCGATCCACCAAGGCTGCACGAGTGCTGTGCACCGGAGTGCCCATTTCCTCCGCGCCGTCGGAGACACCGAGCTTGAACCCGTCGCGAATTAAAGGGTAGATCGCCGTCTCCGGACCGGTGAGGAAATCCCATCGGCCGCTTCGCGCGTGCAAACGCTCACCATATTCGCGCAAGACCTCGGGGGTGTCCGTCCCCGGATCGACTGTGAAGGAGACGAGATGCACATCCGAGTCTTCGAGCGGCCTTTGCAGCTCACTCATCCGGCTGCTAATCATCGGACAGGGCCCAGGACAGCTCGTGAAAATAAAATCCGCGATCCAGATTTTCCCTTCCAATTGAGCGGAACCGAACGGCTGGCCAGTTTGGTTCGTCAGCTGGAACTCGGGCACGGTCCCATGGGTTGGGATCGTGCGACGAGCCATTTGTTGCACTTGCGCCTGGCGCAACCAGAAGAGAAACGCCGCTGTCAGAACCGGGATCAGGATCAACGTCGCATACCACGCGATCGACGCTGGTGAGGGTCGCGGCTTCGCGGAGGATATCGTGGTGGTGCCGTTCATTTTTTCGCCAGGACGAGCAGAGTTAACAGAAGCGGCAAATAAATGATGGAACCTAGAAAGAGACCGCGAGCCTCGGGGAGTTCCCGCCGAAGCGCGAAGCGAATGGCGAGGGTGAGAAAGCCGGCCCCTGCGAGTAGCCCCAACAGAAGCCAGCTAGGGGAGGTCAAACCCAGAAGCGCTGGGAGGCCGCTCGCCCCAAGCAGCAGGAGGGCAAAAATGACGCTCTGCCGTCCGCTGCGCGCGCCGTCCAGATCGCTCCCGGATAACATTCGAAAGCCAGCGCGAGCATAGTCTTCACGATACATCCACGCGATCGCGAAAAAGTGCGGCATCTGCCAGCAGAAGAGAATCGCAAACAAACTCCACGCGGGCCATCCCACTTCATTGCGCGCGGCGGCCCAGCCAATCATCGGCGGCAGCGCGCCAGGGATTGCACCGACCAATGTGTTCGCCGTGCTGATGCGCTTGAGGGGGGTGTAGCAGAAAAGGTAAATTGCGATCGTGGCTGCGGCGAGAAGCGCGCTAAGCAAGTTGCACGCAACGCTGAGATACGCGACACCCGCAGCGGAAAACAACACACCGACGATGAAACCGTCGCGGGGGAGCATTCGGCCCCCAGGAATAGGACGCGTCCTGGTGCGGTGCATCAGCGCATCGAGCTGGTACTCCCACCATTGATTTAGCGCCGCAGCCCCGGCCGCGGCCAGCGCGGTGCCGAAGACGACGTGAAACAATTCGAGCGCCTGAAATCCAACGGGCGCGCCCAGATAAAACCCCACTGCTGTCGTCAGGAGCACAAGTAGCGTGAGCCGCGCTTTCACCAGCTCCGCAAAATCAGCCACCGGAAGGCTCGGCGAAGCTGTCCTTCCCAGTGCCGCTCCCTCGGCAGGCGGTGCCGGATCCATCGTGACCGTCTTCACAGCGCGTGGGCTTCCTCTTGCGCGCGCAGCTGCCCGGTAGCAGGCGCCAGTCTTTGTTCACGGCGGCGAAGGTGCATAGCGATCGCGCAAATACTCACGCCTAGCGCGAGCATGCTTGCACCCACACCGACATGCGCGGTCGCAATATCCGCCGCTTTATTGCTCCAGATGGTCCACGCTCCGAGCGTGATCTGGCACGCGAGAAAAAAGAGCCAGAATGCGGAAAGATTCCGCAGCATCCCATTCGCTCCTTCAGGCCGCTGTCTCGTTTTGATCCAGTAAGCAATCACGCCCGCGGCGATCAGCACAGCCATGAAGCGATGCGCCATCTGCAGCCAAACGTGGCCGGCGGTGACCTCCGAAAGCGCGTGCGCCTCGCGCCAACGATTGATCGTAGCGAGATTTTCAACGCTTACATCGGGTACGACTTTGCCGTAGGCGGCCGGGAAATCGAGAATTGCAAGATCCCGGTGCTGGTGGCGCATCGTGGCTCCCAGCCCAAGCTGTGCGTAGATCAACACCGTCGTGACAAGCGGAAGGGAAATGAACGGCAAGCCGATCTGCCGCCGATTCGCATCATTCCAAAAGCGCGAAGTGGCAAGGGCGATCAAAACAAGGAGGCAGAGAAATGCCTGTGCTAGGAGCGCGTGGAAAATCCCGATCTCGTCCTTGAGCATCGTGACGCGGAGGCCGCCGAGAACGCCTTGCGACACGACTGTTCCGAGCCCGGCCCAACCAAGCACGCGCAGCCATTTCCGCGACTCCGCTCGCCAGAGCCAAATGGCGAGCACAATCGTGAGGAATCCGACCATCGAAGCAATCAAGCGATGAGTGTGCTCAAAGAAAATCCCCCCGACCCAGCGCGAGACGGGGAAGAGGAACATGTTGTAGCCGAAAGTAGTCGGCCAATCAGGAACAGCGAGACCAACACCCTTGCTCGTCACCATTCCGCCGCTGCAGATAAGGAACAGCGTTAAGGCAGCCGTGATCCACGCAAAGCGGTTGAGCCAGGGATTGAAGTTGTGGTGAGCAGGCGCCATTTCTGAACGTTCTTTTCGTCACTCTACGCCAAGCCGGAACTGGCGCGAACTTGGCTGCACATTCAACTCACGGACGACGGCGGGCCAGCCGCCCTCGTGCGCGGGTCCAAATTGCACGGAGGTGGTGGTTAATGCTCCGGCGGCGGAGTTGGCGGCACACTCGCACTTGGGTCGGCAGTTTTCGGCGCGCCCGGCGGTGCGACCGTGCCCTGCCGCGGGCCGGGATCAGGTTCGCCTTCCGGACGATCCAAGGGTGCCGGTGCGCTCTGGGTCCCGGCGAGCTCAACCCGCTCTTTTAGCCAGGCCTGAAAATCTTCGGGCGTATCCACCACCAGACTTCCTTTCATGCTGTAGTGACCGAGCCCGCAGAGCTGGCCGCAGACGATCTCGTATGTCCCTGTTTTAATCGGGGTAAACCAGAGCGGGATGATCGTGCCCGGAATCGCATCCTGCGCTACCCGCATGCTTGGCAGAGCGAAGTTGTGGATCACGTCCTTCGAGGACGTCTCGACAATCACGGCACGATTCACCGGGACGTGCAACTCGCCCAGAACCACCAGGTCGTCTTTTGATTCCGCGCTGTTCGGGTCCAGGCCCAGCGGATTCGAGTTGCTGACGAGACTGAGATCGCGTTTGCCAAACTGGCCGTCAGGTCCGGGAAGATGGAAATTCCAGTTGAACTGCTGGCCGACGGCGTGAACCAGGAGCGCGTCCTTTGCGTCGGGGAATTGATTGACCTGCTTCGCCCAAAGCGGGATCGCGAAGCCCACCAGCAGCACGGCTTCGATGAGCACCACGGCAAACTCGAGGTGCGTCGAGATGCCGCTCTTCACTCCTTCATGGTCCGCGACCGGATGACGACTCCGGCGGAATCGGATCAGGACATAAACGAAAAAGGCGGACCAACCGACAAAGAGAGCGCCCATGAACCAATGGCTGAACTCCAGGATGTGATCGATCTGAAAGCCATGCTCAGAAGCGTTTGGCGGCTGGCCGAGGAACTCGTTGATCAAGGCGAGGTGCAGATTAATCATACTGCTTTAAGTCCTCTTCCGTAAGTTCCTGGTGCGGCTCGAGCGGCATCCGGCCATGCCGCCAAAGGTGGAAGCCGAACGCGCCTACTCCGCCCAGAACGGACATAACAGCCGCCATTAGAAACCAAATCGCAACGGCCATGCTCTGCGTGGTCTTCGAGTCGCGCGTTCCAAAACAGACAGAACAGGCCAGCGCCTGACCGGCCTGCGTGGTCAGGAGGAGACCCAGAGTTGCCAGCAGTTTTGTTCTCATATGATAATGCGGAGGCGCTTCATTTTGCGGTAAAACCAGACGCCGTAGACAATGAGGCCGAGGGCAGCGAGGAAGGAACCGATCGCACCGGCAAGATAGACCGGCGCGCCCACGACAAGATTAACCCACAGGCACCACGCACCGACGCCAAACGCGAGGAGCGTCGAGCAGGTGATGAAAACAATGTGGAAACCCTTGAGGGACATCTAACGGGCGACTGGATCGTACCAGTGGAGGTAAGTAAGCCAGAAAAGCGCGATCACGAAAAAGCCGGTGAAGATCAGGATGCGGTAGATAATCTGCCGCTCCGCATTCAGGTGCATAAAGATCGCGGCCACCAAGCCAGCTTTGATCGTGGCGACGACCATGCCGACCGCCATGTTTGCCTTGTGGCTGCCAAAATCCACGTAAGAAAGGAAGACAGTCAAGACGGTGAAGGTCAGCAGGAGAGCACCAACGAGCAGGTATTTCTTGACGTGCTTCGAGACATCATGGTCGTGATCGTGACCGTGAGACGCGGGCTCTCCGGCCGGATCATCGATGTGAACGGGCGTGTTCGGATCATCGGCCAGGGATTGCTGTGTTTCGTTCATTTCAGAGGAGATAAAATAGCGGGAATACAAAGATCCAAACCAAGTCTACAAAGTGCCAGAATAAGCCTGCGACCTCAACTCGGTTCGCCAGATGTTCCGGGTTTCTCTTGTAGAGGTTCGCGCCGACCGGCAGCCAAAAATAAGTGAAAACGATGACGCCCCCCAGCACGTGCAATCCATGCAAGCCTGTGATCGTGAAGTATGTCGCAAAGAAGGTGTTGTGTTTGGGCACGAACATCTCCGCGTGCTCAACGTCAGCCTTTTCGACATGCGCCATCTTGACAGATTTGGGCAGCGGAAAGAAATGCGGACGGTCGCTGCCAGGATTTGTGGGATCGGCGTTCACCTGGTCCAACTGGATCTCGTACTCATGAATGTCCGGGTCGTGCAGCGCCTCGTGGTTGTGCAGGTGGCCGGTGATTTCCCGGCGCATCTCCAATCCCTTTTCCTTCAAGTGATGGTTGCCAAGATAGGGTTCGTACTTTTCGAGGCGATCCTCGCGGATATACGCGCCAAAGTGCTGGAACTTGTCCGGCCATTCATACGCGAGCTTCACCGCCAGGAAGATGATTCCGCACAGGATCGTAATTCCCATGTAGAGCTTGTAGCGCGAGAAT
>JACDBM010000332.1 GCA_013694945.1 Chthoniobacterales bacterium | reverse complement strand
CCCGACGCGAAACAGCCGGAGTTCGCCGGGCCAGGATTCCGAGAACGGGCGCGACCGCGAGAACGATGCAGGCCTGACCGATCTCGACGCCGGCGTTGAAGGAAAACAAGGACCAACCGAGCGCCTCGCGTGGCAGTTGCATTCCGCGCAACACATTCGCGAAGCCGAAGCCGTGGATAAACCCAAAACCGAAGGCGAAGAGCAGTCGCCAGTCGCGTGTCTCGCTGCCATGCAGCAGCGCATGTGCACCGACGAAGACAATGCTCAGCGCAATCGCCGGCTCGATGACCCGCGCGGGCGGACTCAGGATGTTCAGCGTCGCGAGGACCAGGGTGACGCTGTGCGCGATCGTGAAAGCCGTCACGATTTTGAGCAACTGACCGAGCGTGCCTCCTAGCAGGAGCAGACCAACTACGAAGAGGATGTGATCCGGTCCGATAAAGATGTGATGCACTCCTTCCCGCACGAATTGCTTGATCACGTCCATCGTGCCTTGCTGACTGCCGAGAATGTGATCCCGCGCGCCGCTGTCTTTGCTGAAGATATCCTGATACTTCAGCATCTCGCCTTGGTAGATGTTCAGGAATGTTTTGTGTCGCTGGTCCGATGAAAACAAGCTGCAGCGCACCGTGATCTTCTTCACTGGTCGCGTAGCCGAAAACAGCAGTTGGAGGCGGAGATCATTTCGCGCGGGCAGAGCTTCGATCCCGCGAAACTCCGGGCGAAGTTCTTGCCCGTCCGCGTCGATTTTGAGCCGCGAAACAGCGAGCGCGAAAAGCCTTTCCTTCTGCGTGTTGGGTTGGAGGAGCAGAGTGTCCTCCGCGGCATCGATTAATTCACGGGCATAGTTTTTCGCGGAAGCCTCAATCGTCGCTTCGATTCCGGCTTCGGTAACATGCAAGTCGATGTAGCTGACGGGAAGATCGTGACTTAGCGCGGGCCAGCGGACCAGGAGGAAAACAATGGCAAATAGGCTCGCCCGCGCTAAGCGCGTCATTTGGTCAACTCCTTTAAAGCGTCTTGCGCGACTTCGCGCTGGAGCGGGTCAAAGCCTGGATTCAGAACCAGCGCCCGCTGCAGATAATCAATCGCACCCGCGCGGTTCCCTGCCGCGCGGGCGATCATGCCTGCATGATAGAATAACTTCGCATCCAGCGTTCCGAGCTTAAGCGCTTCCTTTAACGCGCCCTGCGCTTCAGTTAGTCGGTTCGCTTTCAAAGCGGTCCACGCCAGCGCGTCCGCTCCGTAGATGTCGCGGCGTCCCGCCGCGTACTCGCCAGCAGCGAGTGCGTACGCTTCGTCCAGTTTCAAATCGTGGTTCGCGTAGAAGTTGGCGAGAGCGCGATTGTGCGGCGTGCCGTGCACTTTGCGCGAATGCTCGCTGAGTTGCGCAACGAACTCATATCTTGCCGCGGCCTCTTCGCCTTGGCCCGAAAGCCGGTAGAGATCGCCGAGGGCCGCCATCGAATCGACGGCGGGAGCGACCCGGACCGCTTGCTCCAGGTGTTTGATCGCGCTGGGCAAATCACCGCGCGCCGCGTAAAGCCGACCGAGCGAACCGAGCGCGCGGAAATCATCGGACGCGGTAGAAAGCGCGTCCTGGTAATGGCCTTCGGCCGTTTTGTAGTCACCAAGGCCAAACGCAATTTCACCCAGTTGCCAGTGGCACCACGCGATCGTCTCACGCGGTGATGTTTGCAGAGAACGCAAGAGCGAGAGCGCCGTGGAAAGATGTTGTCGCGCACGCTTCGGATCACCACGCAGACCAGCGAGGCGCGCCAGACGCGTTTCCGTACCAGCGTCTTCCTTGCCGAACTGCTCCATTTTGCGAAATGCTTCGAATGCGCGGTCGTACTCGCCGAGTTCCAGGCAGGCATCACCGAGAATCGCGTACGGCTCGCTTTTTTGCGGCTGCAACTCCGCGAGTTGCAGCGCATGATCGCGCGCCGCGGCAAAATCGTGATTGGCAAATTCGGCCTTGGCCAGCGCGCTCAAGCCGCCGGGATTTTGGCTGGCCTCGACCGCCGCCAGCGACGCGCGGGCTGCGTTTAGCGCCAGCGGGAGATGATCTTCGTTGCCCGTTTCCCGCACACGCCGGAGATACAGCTCCGCGAGGGCATTCTGTGAGCGGGTCTCTTCCGGATCTCGCGAGATCCGGTCCAGGTAAAAGCGAATGGCAATTTCAGTTTCCTCGGAACGCTGCTGATTCGGCACGTTCGCACTTGGCGCGGGACCCTGCGGGAGTGGGACCGTGTCGGTCGGGGCCATTTGTCTCAGGCCGAGAGCAGTGAGAACGCCGGCCATGATCGCAGACACCACCAGCGTCCAGTTCCACTTGCCAGATCCTGACGGTGGAGCTTTGGATGTGAGCATGTATCTCGGCTCCGTCGCCGTATCGCTTTACAAAGCAAGAGAGCGCCGCGCTCTGTCGGAGGATGCACGGGAACACCCTGGGGCGCAGTGTCTACACGGCCAGCTATTGCGACTGAGTTGTTCCTTTCAACCAGCTTTCCACCAAAGGTGCCGGGTCTCCAGTGAAGAGCGGCAAAAAATTCGCGCCGGCAATCCCTGCCGGCGCGAATCGACCAACAACATTGCTCCGGCGTAGTCTGCTAAACCTCGCCAGAGGTGCGAACCGCGAAGCGCCGTAGCAGAGCGAGGCCGCTAAGAGCGCCCCCGAGTAGCGTCGCTGTCATTCCGCCATCGGGAACGTTGTTACCACCCGTCGGCTGAACGAAGAAGTCGATGCGGGAAATATCGGCAAACGTTCCGGAGTTGCCAGCGAGCGGCGCGTTGACCGTCCCGAACCCAATCACGGTTTGGTCAGGGGTCACGGTGTAGAGGTTACCGCCCAGATTTCCGCCGAAAACGAAGATCGCGACGCCGGTTATGGAGGGCGAGCCGGTGAGATCGTAACTTATCGTCGCCGTCTGTCCTCCCGCCGTGTTGTTAAACACCACTTGGACGACTCCGTTGTCGAACGTGGTGCCACCTGCCTGACCAACCACTTGAAGCGCGTCAATCAGGTTGGAATTGCCCAGGAGGGCGCCGATTTCCGCCTCGAGCGTGGACGGAGATTCGTTCGTCGGCTTGAAGGGAGAATCCGCGTTCAAGACCAGATTCGCCTGGGCAGCTGAAGCTAGCCCAAAGCTTATGAGAAGTGCGATTACACTGAGTTTTGCTTTCATCTTTTTGTGTCTTTCTATGTCGGTAAGTTCCAGCGCTCCATCAATTATTGCCGCGTATTATCGTCCGGCTGGTCGCCCGGAGGGAATGGCTGCGTCGGATCTGCGATGAACGGGAAGCGGTTCCGGAACGGTTTCTCGTTCGCGTCGACGAAGTCGGTCAAGAGTGCGCCGTTGTTGAAGAGAGTGAAAGCAGCGTCCACGACATCGTCCACGAGCCGGCGTCCTCCCATGTTTCCGAAACCTCCACCGGGGTTGTTGCCGC
>JACDBM010000316.1 GCA_013694945.1 Chthoniobacterales bacterium | reverse complement strand
TGGATGACCTGAAGCGCGTCCGTGGCTGGCAGGATTTCACCGCCCGGCCCGATTGGGACGCCGCTTTTACGGTCAACAGCACGGGGCCGATAGATTTGGCGTGGGCGTCACGGGAATTGCTTCTCTCGTTACCTGGTATGACAGACGCGCGGATCAACCAGTTCCTTGCCCTCCGGCGCGGACCGGATGAGCAGGACGGAACCGAAGACGATGCTGCTTTCAAATCGATCGACGAAATCCGGCAGGCGCTCGGGTTTTCGCCGGAACAATTTAAGCAGCTCGCGCCGCTGGTTAGCTTCAAAGACGATGTCGTCCGCGTAGTGAGTGTGGGAAAGTCCGGGCCCGTGACGCGAACTGTGCAAATGGTGGTGCGCAAAGGCGCGAACGTGCCACAACTGATCACCTGGAAGGAACTCTGATATCGACGCCGCTGTCTCATCCGTGTTTCTGATCCCGGCAGCGCACGGCTGGAACGTCGTGCACCTGCGGGAACCAAGCACCACCTGGGACGTGCGCAGTGCCGGCAGTCTCGAGGAAGCGGTGCCGATGTTGAACGGCACGACGAATCTCGTGCTCGGCTTGCCGGTTAGCGCTGTCCTCGCCCAGAGGCTTCGGCTGCCCACAGCGGAGGCGGCCGAGTTTAACGAGATGGTCCGCATTCAGATCGAGAAAGCGCTGCCTTATTCGACCGAAGAGGTGACGACAGACTTCGAAGTGATCGAACGCACACCGGAGGCAAGCGTCGTCTCCGCTGTCGCGGTCCATAATCAAAAACTCTCCGAGCTGGCGGCGCCGCTCCTCTCCCGCGGGATCATTCCAAGCCAGGTGACGCTTTACGCGGCGCAACGGGCGGCAACTCACGCCGCGGACGGGCGCGCGTTCCTGATCTACCCGGAGAACGAGACGCTCGTTTGCGCGATCAGTGAAGGGGGTAAAGTTGGATTTACGCGCTCCCTGGAAGGCACAGATCCCACGCAGCTCCAGCGGGATCTTCCGCAGCTCGCTTTAAGCGCGGAGCTGCAGGGGATCGACACGTCGTTTCCCGTCGTGTTCCTGGACGAAAGCTTGCTCGAATTGCGCGAGACGGTCCAGGGGCTGTTCGCGAGCCGAGCCAACCTCATGGGGGTGGAAGCTCCCCCGGCAGCGACGCAGTTGAATCTGCTGCCGGAGAGTTGGCGGCAGCAGCGAGCCGTCCTCGTCAGGCAGGCAGAATGGAAGAAGCGAATCGCCTGGGCCGGCGCCGCTTACGGCGGACTGCTTCTTCTCTTGCTCGCTTATCTCCTCGTCCTGCGTTTTCAGGTGAGCCAGCTGGACAGGCGGGTCGCGCGCGATGCGCCGGATACTGAATTTGTAAAGAAGACGGAGACGCGCTGGAAAGCGCTCGCGCCCGCGGTCGATCCGCATTTTTATCCAATCGAGGTCTTACTCCATTTGTTCGAAAGCCTGCCCTCGGCCAATGTGCAGATCACGGCGTATAATCAATCCGCCCGCCAAATCTCTGTCGACGGTGAGGCAAACTCCGCGGCTTTGGCTTACGAGTTTGCCGACAAGGTGAAGAAGAGCCCCGAGCTGAAGACGTTCCAGTTCGAGATGGCAGCGCCCCGGCTGCTGCCGAACGATCACGCGCAATTCCGATTGGAGGGCAAGCCGAAATGATGCCCGCCTGGTTCCAGCGGATGAACCCGCGCGAGCGCATTCTATCGCTCATCGTTGCGGCGGCCCTGTTCCTCCTCTTGAACCTGTTCATCTGGAGTGCGCTCCTCGGCTCACTTCGTCGGGCGCAGCGGGATGCCGCAGCGCGCAAGTCTGTGCGCGCGGAGCAGATGGTGTATCTGCGAGAAAAGCAGACATGGGAAAAGCGAGACGAATGGTTGAAGAAAGTGCAGCCGCCGTTGAAGAGCCCCGTCGAAGCTTCGACCTTGCTCGATGAGGTGAAGCAGATCGCGGCACGGCAGAATATCGTAATCGAAAATCCCGCGATCGGCTCAAGCGAGTCGACCCCGAATTACCAGTCCGTCTTCGCCTCCATCGAGACGAAGAGCCCATGGCCTCCGCTCGTCCGCTTCCTTCATGACGTGCAGCAGCCTGAATCTTTTGTAGTATTCGAAAGCGTGAACCTCGCGATCGATTCGACTGACCCTGCAATGATGCGCGGCAAGTTCAAGATCGCGCGCTGGTTCGCACCGAAGCAATGACTATCACGAAACACCTCCTCATTCCTCTGATTACCGCGGCGCTGCTTTCGGCCAAGAGCGTGCTGGCCGCGGATGAGATTCCGAAGGCGGCGACGTTGGCGCGTTATGAGTCGATGATGAATCGTTCGCCCTTTGCCGTTGCGACGGCCGTTGCTCCCGCGCCAATGGCGCCGAATTTCGCGAAAGACCTTTATATTGCGAATGCTGCTCGGTTGCCCGGGGAAGGCGTCGTCACGCTCACCTCGACCACGGACAAAAACATGAAGGAATACCTCTCGACGAAAGGTCCAAATGAGCACGGCTATAGCGTCTCGAACATCGAATGGTCCGATCGCGTCGGAGAAACGAAAGTGACAATCGCGAAGGACGGACAGTTCGCGACGTTGACGTTCAATCAGGCCCTGCTCAGCCAGCCGTTGGCGTCGAACCCCGTGCCGCAACAAGTCCAGCCGCAGCCGATGCCGGTTCCAGGGCAACCGGGCCTACCACAG